>JBJFFW010000077.1:0-6179 GCA_051892075.1 Lachnospirales bacterium | reverse complement strand
GATATCTCCAATTAACAGAGTCAGGGCCTCTGCCTTCTGCTTCAAGCTGAGATTTAGTTACCATTTTTTCACCTGTACTATTAGTAGAAGTTTGAGCTTCACTGTTTTTATAAACTAGGGCAGATTCAGGAATAGGTTTATCTGCAAGATAATCCTCCTGATATCTCCAGTTAACAGAGTCAGGACCCTTGCCTTCAGCTTCAAGTTGAGATTTAGTCACCATTTTTTCATAATACAAAGCAGATTCAGGTACATCTTTACCATCAAGATAATCCTGTTGATATTCATACTGAACAGAGTAAGGCACTTTGCCACTTGCTTCAGCTTCTGCTTTAGTAATAGCAAATGCAGGCTGAACTGCAACAGATGATAGAGCTAAAACTACAGTTAACATAAATAAATTTTTTTTCATAAAAAGACCTCCTTTTTTATTTATAATACAATAGTTTACAATAAAAGCAGATAACTATAATTGAGTTTTTAAAAATAATTATAGTTAATAAAAATATATTTTTAAAAATTAAAAGACATCTCTTGTAATTATAATAACAAAAGATGTCTTTTTTGTACTATGCTGTCAGCATAGTATATAAATTTATAAAAAAGTATTTTTTATTTTTTCTCCTAATTCATTTATAACATTGTGCATATTATCTTTGCCTTTTGTGGCATTTATTTTAACACGCATTTCAGCAGAGTGAGGCATACCTTTAATATACCAGCCTAAATGCTTTCTCATTTCCTGCACACCAATATGTTCACCTTTAAAATCTACAATCATATCAAGGTGTCTATGGGCGAGAGAGAGTTTTTCTTCAAAAGACGGCTCCCCTAAAAGCTCACCTGTTTTTAAATAATGAATTGTCCTTTTAAAAATAAAAGGATTTCCCTGGCAACCTCTGCCAATCATAATAGCATCACAATTTGTATAATCAAGCATTGCCTTAGCATCTTCCGGTGAAAAAATATCTCCGTTTCCTATAACGGGAATAGTTTTAACACTTTCTTTAACGGCCTTTATAATATCCCAGTCGGCTTTCCCAGAATAATACTGTTCTCTTGTTCTTCCATGAACAGTGATTGCACTTGCACCGTTTTCTTCGGCAATTTTTCCGATTTCAACAGCATTAATATTATTATCATCAAAGCCTTTTCTAAATTTAATTGTAACAGGCTTATCTGAGGCGTCAGACACTTTTTTTACAATTTCTCCAACTAATTTAGGATTTAATGTAAGGGCAGAGCCTTCACCATTTTTAACTATTTTAGGTGCAGGGCAACCCATATTAATATCTAAAATATCAATATCTTTATAATCATTTAATCTTTTAGCCATATCAGCCATAATATCAGGGTCAGAGCCAAAAATTTGTATTGCACAAGGTCTTTCTTTTGGATCTACCTCTAAAAGCTTAGTAGTATTTTTATTATTATGCTTTATTCCTTTAGCACTTACCATTTCAGAATAAACAAGTCCACAGCCCATTTCTTTGCATATTACCCTGTAAACCTTATCTGTAATTCCTGCCATAGGTGCTAAAAAAACATTGTTTTCAATTTCTACATTTCCTATTTTCATAATTTTATATCCTTTAAAATAAAAGTTTTATACCATAGTGTAAGAGATGAAAAAAGTTCTTGATTTTCTTTTTCAACCTGCATAAGTTCTAACTTTGCTCCTATTTCATCATATAAAAAGTCATCAGGTGAATTTAAAACTTCAATATAAAAATCCCCTGTATCTTTATAAAAACCAAAAATTGAAATAGCTCTTATTTTTTCACTAAGACATACTGCTATAACTTTTAATTCTCTTTTTATATTTTCAGGAAGTGTGGAATATTCTTCATTGAAAAAATATCCCTGTTTGTAAAATGATGCAGAACATAAAACTGTTTTATTATTATCCATTGTAATCTCTCCTATATATAACTGTTGTCACTTAATCTTAAAGATACTTCGCCTGATAAAATATTTTCATATCCATTTTCTGTTTTTATTATAAGTTCACCCTTTTCATTTACTCCCTCGGATATACCCTCTATTTGGATTTTACCAAGAGTTTTAACCTTTTTGCCAATATTAATACAAAGATTATTATATTCTTCACATAAAGGCTTAAAACCGTAAATACAATATATTTTGTAAAGGGAAATAAGTGTTGTGGCAATTTCATTTGCAAATTCGTATCTGTTATAGTTTTTATTTGTTTCTAAAAAAACTGATGTAGCCTTATTTTTAATTTCATCATCAAAATTTTTATTATTTACATTTACACCAATTCCAACTACAACATATTTTACTCTCTCCATTTCGGCACTCATTTCTGTTAAAATACCCACAAGTTTTTTACAGTTTACTATTATATCATTTGGCCATTTAATTTTGCAGTCAAGTCCTGTTATCTTTCTTATGGACTTACAACAGGCAATTCCTGCAACTAATGTAATTTGGGGTGCTAAATTAGGCATAATATCCGGTCTTAAAACCATAGACATACAAAGACTGTCACCTTTACCACAAAGCCAGCTTCTTCCAAGTCTGCCCTTTCCCATAGACTGATAATCGCACACTACAAGCATACCGTCTTTACAGTTATTATTTGCAAGAGTTTTTGCTAAATTATTTGTAGAGTCAACTTCACTTACAAATTCAAGAGGTCTGTATTTAATTTCACTTTCATTTAAAATATCTTTTTGACTTTCAAGGAAATAACCTTTATTACTTACGGATTTTATATTGTATCCTTCTTCTTTAAGTTTTGAAATATGTTTCCAAACTGCTGTCCTTGAAAGATTTAGACTGTCTGCAATTTCCTGTCCGGAAATAAAATCTGATTTTTCTTTTAATAAATTAAGTATTTTGTATCTCATATAAATCACCATTTGCATTATTTGTTATTTTATATTATACTCTATTTGGGAGGTGTTTTCAATGATAAAAGGAATAGGAACTGATATTATAGAAATTGAGAGAATAAAAGAGGCTCTAAAAAAAGAGGGTTTTTTGGAAAGAATATACACAAGGGCTGAAAAGAGGCTGTATAATGAAAATAATCCTCAAAGTATGGCTGGAAATTTTGCTGTTAAAGAGGCAGTTGCAAAGGCATTAGGGTGTGGATTTAAAGGTTGTTCTCCTCTGGAAATTGAGGTCTTAAGAAGAAGAAGTGGTGCTCCTTATATTAATTTATATGGAAATACAAAAAAGATTTTTGATGAAATCGGAGGAAAGAATATTTTTGTTTCCATTTCTCACAGTAAGGAAAATGCTGTTGCTTATGTAATCATTGAGGGGTGATAATATGTATCTGTTGACTACTGATGAAATGAGAAGTGTTGAAAGCTATGCAATTAATGAAATAGGAGTTCCCTCAATTATATTAATGGAAAATGCTGCTAAAAATGCTTCTGAAATTATAATGAATGAAAAACCTGAAAGTGTAGTTATTTTTGCTGGAAAGGGCAATAATGGCGGTGATGGACTGGCTATTGCAAGGCATCTTATTACAAATAATATTGACACTAAAATTTATTTTATAGGGGATAAAAATAAGGCAACAGCCGATTGCAAAACAAATCTTGAAATATTAGAGGGATATAACGCCAAAATTTCTTATGGATATAATGATGAGGATTTAGATTGTGATTTAGTTGTAGATGCCTTAATTGGTACAGGTCTTAAAAGAAGATTATCTGATGATTATGTAAAAATTGTAGAATGTATTAATAAATGTGGAGCAAAGGTTGTTGGAGTTGATTGTCCAACAGGTGTAAACTGTGATAGTGGCGAGGATTATGGTGTTGCTGTAAATTGTGATATTACTGTTACATTTCACCTTTGCAAAATAGGACTTATGCTTTATCCTGCTTTTTCTCATACAGGTAAAATTTGTGTTGTGGATATTGGTATTCCTTATATTAATAATAGCAATTATTTTGTAGTCGATAGTATTAATATGCCAAAAAGAAACCCTAATTCCCACAAGGGAACTTATGGAAAGGCTTATATAGTTGCAGGAAGTGAAAATATGGCAGGAGCTGCAATACTTAACTGCAAATGTGCTTATATGGTTGGGGCAGGACTTGTGAATTTATGCACAACTAAAAATGTTATTTCTGTTATTAATACTCTTTTACCGGAGGCTATTACAACTGATAGGGAAAATATTGATTTAAGTTATGGAAATGTATGTGCTGTAGGTTCAGGACTTGGAATTAATTATGAGCTTGTAGCTAATGTTATAAAAAATTACAAGGGTAATATTGTTATAGATGCTGACGGATTAAATTCCATAAAAGATGATACAGACATTCTCTCTTTCTGTAAGGGTAGATGTGTAATTACTCCTCATTTAATGGAAATGTCAAGACTTACAGGTTTTGATGTAGAATATATTAAAAATAATTTAATAGATGTTGCAAAGGATTTTGCAAAAAAATATGAAATTGTTGTAGTTTTAAAAGATGCTCATACTATTATTACAGATGGAAATAAAGTCTGTATAAATATTACAGGTACTCCTGCAATGAGTAAAGGGGGCAGCGGTGATTGCCTTTGCGGAGCTATAACAGGACTTTTGGCACAGGGATTTAGTTTGTTTGAAAGTGGCTTAATGGGAGCATATATTTGTGGAAAAGCAGGAGAAATTGCAAGGGATAAGTATGGAGAATACAGTGTTATGGCAAGGGATATAGCAGAAAATATTAAAGAGGTGCTAAAATGACTGAAAAAGAAAAAATGTTAAATCAAAAGTTGTATGATGCAAATGATAAAGAAATTTTGCAAAGTGAAAGGTTAAAGGCAAAAGACCTTTGTTATGAGTTTAATATGTTAGCACCATCTAAAATTAAAGAGCAAAAGGAAATTATTAATAAACTCTTTGGAAAAATAAAGGGTGATTTTTATATTGTTGCACCGTTTTGGTGTGATTATGGTTATAATATTGAAATTGGCAGGAATTTTTTTGCAAACCATAATACTGTAATTTTAGATTGTGGAAAGGTAACATTTGGAGATAATGTTCTTATTGGTCCTCATTGTGGTTTTCATACAGCAGGACACCCTATTGATTATGAAAGAAGAAATAAAGCCTTAGAATATGCCTATCCAATAAGTGTTGGAGATAATGTTTGGATTGGGGCAGGGGTTCAGGTAATGCCGGGAGTTAGAATTGGCAGTAATGTTGTAATTGGCGGAGGTAGTTTAGTTAATAAGGATATTCCTGATAATTCTGTTGCTGTAGGCAACCCTTGTAAAGTAATAAGAAAAATAACAGAAGAAGATAAAAAAATTTGTTGGGATAGATAAAACCAGCAAAGGGGTAGCAATATGGATAAATATTTAGAAATAAAAAAGAAATTTGAAGAAAATGAAAATAAAGAAAGTGCTATAAAAATGGCAGCCTATATGAGAAATTTATTTTCATTTTATGGAATTAATACGCCAAAAAGGAGAGAAATTTACAAGGATTTTTTAAAAGAGGAAAAAAAGAAAAAGATTATAGACTGGGATTTTCTTGATATGTGTTTTGATGATTGTCATAGAGAATTTCAGTATCTTGTTATGGATTATCTAAGAGAGATGAAAAAGTTTTTAAATTATGAAGATGTATCTCATATAAAAAAGTATGTTAAGGAAAAACAGTGGTGGGATACCATTGATGGTTTTGACAGAATAATAGGAGATATTGCTTTTAAAGACGATAAAATTAATGATTTAATGCTTAAATGGTCAACTGACCAAGATTTTTGGATTAGAAGAATTGCTATAGACCATCAGATTTCAAGAAAAGATAAAACAAATACCCAATTACTTGAAAGGATACTTGTAAACAATTTTGGAAGTAAGGAATTTTTCATAAATAAAGCCATAGGCTGGGCATTAAGAGATTATTCTAAGACAAATCCTAATTGGGTTAGAAATTTTATTGAAAAATATAAGGACAAAATGGATAAATTAAGTATAAGAGAAGGAAGTAAATATATTTAATTAAAAAACATCATCACAAAAATAAAAGGTTGTATAATATTTGGTGTGGTTTAAGAAATCACACCAAATATTTTTTTACAAAAAATATAGACATAAGCTCCACTTTATGTCAAAATATAAGTGACTAAACAAAATCTTGAAAGGTGGTAAGCTTATGTCCAACAACAATTATACATTATTTTTATTAAATT
>JBJFFW010000076.1:0-6180 GCA_051892075.1 Lachnospirales bacterium | reverse complement strand
ATATTGATAAATTTAGTACGGCAGGTCTTATTACAAGAATGACTACAGATGTTACAAATATTCAAAATGCTTATCAAATGATTTTAAGAATTGCTGTAAGAGCACCTCTTATGCTTATTTGCAGTATGGATATGTGTTTTGTTATAAATAGGGAACTTAGCTTTGTATTTTTAGGTGCAATTATTTTTCTTGGTATAATTTTAGGTATTATTATTAAAATTACTATGCCTATTTTTGATGAGGTTTTTAATAGATATGACAGTCTTAATGCCAGTGTTCAGGAAAATGTGTCTGCTATAAGAGTAGTTAAGGCTTTTGTAAGGGAAGATTATGAAAATAGTAAGTTTTCTAAAGCTGCTGAAAATTTATATAATATGTTTGTAAAAGCTGAGTCAATTTTGGCTTTTAATGCTCCTGTTATGATGTTTGCAATTTATGGCTGTATTGTAGCTTTATCTTGGTTTGGTGCTAAGTTTATAGTTGCAGGAAATTTAACAACAGGAAATTTAACTTCTCTTTTAAGCTATGTTATGAGTATGATGATGTCTTTAATGATGTTATCTATGATATTTGTTATGATTACTTTAAGTGTGGCATCAGGTAAAAGAATTTCAGAAGTTTTAAGGGAAAAGGCTGACCTTAAAAATCCTGAAAATCCTGATACTGAAATAAAAGACGGAAGTATTGATTTTAAAAATGTTTATTTTTCTTACAAAGAGGGTAGTGGAGAGGATACTCTTTGTAATATTAATTTTCACATTAATTCGGGTGAAACCATTGGTATTATAGGTGGCACAGGCTGTGGTAAATCAAGTCTTGTAAGCCTTATTTCAAGACTTTATGATGTAAAAAGCGGTTCTGTTTGTGTTGGTGGAAAAGATGTAAGATGCTATGATATGGAAGAATTAAGAAATGAAGTATCTGTTGTTCTGCAAAAAAATGTTTTGTTTACAGGCACAATTTTAGATAACCTAAGATGGGGAAAGGAAGATGCTACCTTTGAAGAATGTAGAGAAGTTTGTATACAGGCTTGTGCTGATGAATTTATTGAAAGACTTCCTGATAAATACAATACTTGGATTGAACAGGGTGGCAGTAATGTTTCAGGAGGACAAAGACAAAGACTTTGTATTGCAAGAGCCTTGCTTAAAAATCCAAAAATTTTGATTTTAGATGACTCTACAAGTGCTGTAGATACAGCTACAGATGCTAAAATCAGAGAAGCCTTTGCAACTAAAATCCCTGGAACTACAAAAATAATTATATCTCAAAGAATTTCAAGTATAGAAAATGCAGATAGAATTATGGTATTAGATGATGGTAAGTTAAGTGGATTTGATACTCATGAAAATCTTTTAGAAAATAATGCTGTCTATCGTGAAATTTACGATGCCCAAGTTAAGGGTGGCGGAGATTTTGACAGTCCAAATATTTGAGAGGAGTGATAATGATGAATAAAAGTAATAAAAACAATGATATAAATCAGTTTATGCTTATAAAAAGACTTCTTTCTTATATTTTAAAAACCAATAAACTTTCTTTTGTCTTTGTTTTAATTGGAATTATGCTTTCAGCAGGGGCAACCCTTTGTTCAACTCTTTTTATGAGAGGTCTTATTGATGATTATATAATTCCTTTAACAATGGAAACTGTACCTGATTATGCACCTTTATTATCTGCAATTACAAAACTTGTTTTGGTTTTAATTGTTGGTGTTTTTGGTGCTTATGCTTATAACAGAATTATGGTTAACATAAGTCAGGGTACAATGAAAAGACTTAGAATAGAACTTTTTACAAATATGGAGTCTTTGCCAATTAAATATTTTGATACCAATGCTCATGGTGATATTATGTCTGTCTACACAAATGATGTAGACACTTTAAGACAGCTTATAGGCCAAAGTTTACCACAACTTATTAATTCTTCAATTACCCTTGTTTCTACTTTTATAAGTATGATTGTACTTGATATACCTCTTACTGTTGTGTCTGTTATAATGGTTTTAATTATGCTTAAAGTAACATCAAAATTAAGTGCCCTTTCGGGAAAATACTTTATGCAGCAACAGGAGGATTTGGGTAAAGTAAATGGTTATATTGAAGAAATGATAGAGGGACAAAAGGTTGTAAAAGTTTTCTGTCATGAGGATAAGAGTTTAGAACAGTTTAGAGCTATTAACAGAAAACTAAAAGATAGTGCCAACAATGCTCATAAAATTGCAAATATAACTATGCCTGTAAATGGAAATATTGGAAATATCAGTTATGTTTTATGTGCTATTATAGGTGGCTTGTTGGCTTTAAACGGATATAGCTCCCTTACAATAGGTACACTTGTAGCTTTTCTAAGCCTTAACAAAAGCTTTTCTCAGCCTGTTACCCAAATTAGCCAACAGGTCAGCAGTATTGTTATGGCAATGGCAGGTGCCTCAAGGGTTTTTGATATGCTTGATGAAAAGCCTGAAGTTGATGATGGTTATGTAGAGCTTGTAAATGTTGTGGAAAATAAAGACGGAAATTTAACTGAAACAAATAAAAGAACAAATATGTGGGCATGGAAACACCCTCATAGTGCCGATGGAAGTGTAAGTTATGTAAAGCTTCAGGGTGATGTTACCTTTGACGGAGTTGATTTTGGCTATACTGAAAATAAAACGGTTTTACACGATATTAAAATGTATGCAACTCCGGGACAAAAAATTGCCTTTGTAGGAAGTACAGGTGCAGGTAAAACTACTATTACAAATCTTATAAACAGATTTTATGATATTCAAGACGGCAAAATAAGATATGACGGTATAAATATTAATAAAATTAAAAAATCTGACCTTAGACGAAGTTTGGGAATGGTTTTACAGGATACCCATCTGTTTACAGGAACAGTAATGGAAAATATAAGATATGGCAGACTTGATGCTACAGATGAAGAATGTATAAATGCGGCAAAGCTAGCCAATGCCCATAGTTTTATTAAAAGACTTCCCGACGGTTATAATACTATGCTTAAAGGCGACGGCGGAAATTTAAGTCAGGGACAAAGACAGCTTTTAGCTATTGCAAGAGCTGCTGTTGCCGACCCACCTGTATTGATTTTAGACGAGGCAACATCATCTATTGATACAAGAACTGAAACCCTTGTTCAAAAGGGTATGGACGCCCTTATGAAAGGCAGAACTTCTTTTGTAATTGCCCATAGACTTTCAACTGTAAGAAATGCTGATTGTATTATGGTTATGGAACAGGGAAGAATTATAGAAAGAGGTACTCATAATCAGCTTATTGAACAAAAAGGAAGATATTATCAACTTTATACTGGAAATTCTATTGGAGAATAAAAAAATGCTGCAATTTTGCAGCATTTTTTTATTCTAAACAAGCCTTTATACTCTTTTTTAATAAAGGGTTTATTTTATTAAAATCCCAGTCCATATTTTTGCATATTATTTTTATTTTGTCATTTTCATCTAAGTTTTCATATTTTTTATATGTATCTAAAACACAATTTCTAAATTTTTCAAGATATGAAATGCTTTTTGTTAAATTATCTTTTATTTCATTATTTTTATATATTTTATCCCAAGCAGGACAACAAAAATTAATATTATAAATATCAAGGATTTTATATAATGATTTAATACTTTCATTATAGTTTTCAAATATAGGAGTATCATTTATATCAGGTATGGCATCTCCTGTAAAAATTATGTTTTTATCTTCATAAATAAAAGAAGTAGAGCCTATAGAGTGACCGGAAGTTGAAATAACCTTTATATTTATATTTTCTTCCAAATTTATAACATCATTTTCATTTATGATTTTATCAATTTTTACGGATTTATTTACTAATTTATAAAAATCGGGAATTGGTCGATTTGCAAATTGATTGTCAATATTTTCTATCAAGTCCTTTTCTTTGTCATAAGCATATATTATGCAATTTGTAAGTTTTTTAATATCTGCCACACCTCCAATATGGTCGGGATGACAATGAGTTAAAAATATTGCCTTAATTTCATCTATACTCCTGCCAATACTTTTCATATATTTGGAAATTTCTCTTTCACTTCCTAAAATTCCTGAGTCAATAAGATAACAGTATTTTCCTGTAATTAAATACACATAAACATATCTTTTGATTCTATTTGCTATTTTAAAATCAATTTTAATTTGATATACATTATCACATATTTTCATATTATACCTCCAATATTACAGCTTGACTTTCTACGCAATCTGTTCTTTTGTGCATTATTTTCTTATATTCTTCTGAATTAAAACATTTATCTAACTGCTCTTTATTTTTCCATCTTATTATAATTATTCTGTCGGGTTTTAATTTTTTACTTAAATAAATTACATTATCAGAACGCACTAAATATTCTCCTCCATAGCTTTCAACTATAGGCTTTACCTTTTTTACATAGCCCTCATATTCCTTTCTGTCTTTTTTCTCATTGTAATAGATATTAGCAATAAAATAAACCATAGCTCCTCCTCTTTGCAAGTGTTTACTTGCATAATAATTATAAAATATGGCAGCTATTTTATAACTGCCTAAAATTTTTTACTTTATAATACCTTTTATAAATATTTTTACATTTTCATTAATATATTCATTATTTTTAATTTCCGTTAATTTATCACCAAAAGAGGCTTTAAAAAATACAAACCCAAAATTCATAGATAAAAATGAAATTGCAGCACTTTCCAAGTCACAATTTTTTATTATTCCTAAGCTCTCCATTTCTTTAAAATATTTTACCAACACATCTTTGCAAACTTTAGGTACTTTTAAAATTTCATCAGCCGTATATTCATAAAGTTCGGGAGTTCTAAGACCTATAGATATTTTTACCATTTTGGGAGTAACTTTTTTCATATAAATTTCTGAAAATAAAATTAAATCCTTTTCCAAATCTCCGCAAAATTTAAAATCATCTTCTGAAAATGACGGATTGTATTTATTTAACTTCATTGCTGATAATACAATCTCTTTTTTACCGTTAAATTTTCTAAATATTGTACATTCATTTATTCCTGCTTTTTTAGCTATATCCTTTGTGGTTGTTGCAGAATAACCTCTTTCCATAATAAGGCTCATAGCAGCATCAATAATTTTATTTTTGGTCTTATCAAGCATAACAAATCACTTCTTTGCAAGTATTTACTTGCATTATATCATTCTTAATTTATTTTGTCAATATGGATAAAATAAAAGCAGATAATCCAAAGACTATCTGCTTAACTGAACACAGGAATTAAGTGGGGTGACCTTCCCACATCTCCTAACCTCTTTCAAGGGGCGACGGCTGCCCGTTCCGTCCTTTAATTCCTATATATAGTTTATTCTTATAAAAACAAATTATGCACAGATACCTCTAAAAGCCACTCTGCACTTACATTATACACAGTTAGATAAGTTTTGTCAAACCCTTTTCAAAGTTCCTTTATTTATAAAATTGTTTACTCTATTCTTATTCAGTACATAAATCGACCTAGCAAACAAATTACCATTTAAAGATATTCTAACTGCAACCTTTACAAATTCTTCATTAATCCTAAACTCCTTAACATATTCTATTGAATTATCTTTTTTATTTATACCAACATAATCTGGAAATGATAAAATGTTGGTAATGTCGTTGCCGTATTTTTTGTAATCAATAGGATGAGATGATTTCATGTGTTGTATGTTGGTTTCACCTAAAAAAATTGGGGTATTTGGCTTAATGTCCGTTATTCCCAATATATCTATTATTTTTGGGGTTATAGTGCCAACCTGTGTAGCCATTTAATCACCTTGTTTCTTGCAAGTTAGTATATAAATAACATCTTTACGAAATTAATAAGCTATTTGAGTTCTATTGTATATATCGACTGAATAATCTTCATTTAATACAAAGGTTAATTTGCTACAAATAAGTAAAATAAAAAAGCTGATAACGGGAGTCGGACCCGTGACCTCAGCACTACCAATGCTGCGCTCTACCTCCTGAGCTATATCAGCTTAAAAAACAAAAATATTATTCTTTGAAATTATGATATATTATTTTAGACTTTATGTCAAGGGGGAAAATTTTTATATCAAATTTAGATTTATACAATTTCAACAAAGTTTGTAAATTTTAAAGAGAGCTTTGTTAAAACTGCATAATTTTTTTGAAAAAATTTAGAACAT
>JBJFFW010000075.1:0-6182 GCA_051892075.1 Lachnospirales bacterium | reverse complement strand
TGATGTAGTATGCATTATTTATGATATAGTTTCAGGTATGACTACAGGCATTACCTTAGCAATTATTACAGCTATACTTATTGGTATTTATACATATTGTGCATATATGCTTAAAAGAGAGGTTTCTGCTTTAGAAAAATAAAAAGCTAAATTATTTTGTTTAAGAGAGGGGGTTAAATATGAAAAATTTTATTTTAAAATTTTTAACAGCCTTTGCTGTTATACTGTCATTAATGTGTATAATGACTATTACAGCCTATGCAGCAGACCAAGCCGAGGTAAACGGTGTTAAATATTGGTCACATCAAACTGCGTGGAAAAAAGCTATTGACAGCGGAGGTACATTTAAACTACTTGGGGATTGGAAACCTTCAAGCAAGGATTTTGGTTCAGATGCAGTAGGAGATGAGAAGGACTATTTTGCAAATGGTGCAATTAGAGTACCAGAGGGAAAGAGCGTTACAATCGACCTTAACGGACACAACATAAGCCGAAATCTTTACTATTCCTATAATGACCCTGTATCTGACGGTGAGGTTATTTATCTTGAAAGAGATGCAAAGCTTACTATTAAGGATACTTCAGCTTCAGGCAACGGCAGAATTGAGGACGGCAACAGTTCCAATGGTGCAGGTGGTATCCATGCTAAGCCTGGCTCAAGGATATATATGTACAGCGGTGCAATAGGTTATTGTCAGTCAGACAAGCAAAACAGAGGTGCTGCGGTATACCTTGACAGTGGTGCAATGATGTATATGTATGGTGGCAGAATATATTCCAACAAGTATACAGGCTCAAAGGGTTCTTCCGGAATTTTTGTAGATGATGATGCTCGTTTTTATATGTATGGCGGCACTATAGATAACAACAAGTCCGAGGAGGAGGGTGCTGTATATGTTAATGATACTTATGCTTTATTTCAGGGCGGTGTTATAAGAAATAATTATTCAGAGGGGTACGGAAGTGCTGTACATTGTGCTGGTGAAGATTCTGAGGTATATTTTAATGGAACGGAATTTACAGGAAATACCGGAGGCTTCGCAATATTTTCTAAATTCTCGACAATTACCTTTAGCAGCGGTAAAATACATAATAATCCCGGCGGAGGTGTTTTTATAAATAATGGCTCTAAATCTCCGGTATTTACAGGTGATGCACAGATTTACGGAAACAAGCTGACTGATGGTACTTTTAGGGATTTATGGCTGGGCTATGACTCTGCTGGTACATCTGCAATGGTTATTTTCAAAGATGATATCAAGGAAACTGCAAAAATTGGATATTCGGGTGGTAATGTACAAATTAGCGGAAATAATGAGTATGATTATCTGGGAAATAAATATTCCAAATATGTATATTCAACCAATTCTGATTATCGTATTTTTAACAGGGATGATGGTTCAATAGTTTCGTGGAAGAAAGTATCGGAGATTGGAGAGGACTCATTTATTACAGGTATAAGCAGTGTTAAGGATAAGAGTGGAAGTGTTTCCTATACCTGTGATGTTGATAAGGATATACGCTCCGTTACTATCCATGTACCACAGGATGCGGATACAAGTGCCCTTGCCATAGGGCTTAACACAACTGGAGTTGCCACCGAGGCAGCAACGGTTGATGGTGAGCTGATACAGCCAATCACTCCGTCTGCTGATATCTATACAGATTTCAAGACTACAGAGTATGGCAACACAAGAGCATTTACTCTTTTAAATGCAGATAAGAAAACTCAGCAGAACTGGACAATTACCGTTCAAAATGATATGGAAGTACCGTCATACAGCGTAACGGTGAACAGCGGTACCGGCAGTGGTACATATAAGAGAAATACTGAAGTTACAGTTAGTGCTAATACAGTTGAAAACAAGAGATTTACTAAGTGGAATGCAGAGGGTGTAACTCTTAGTGAAGCACAGGAAAACACAGAATCTATGACATTTACAATGCCTGATAATGATGTAACACTTACTGCTGAATATAAAGATTTAGAAAATAAAGTTGAATTAATTATTGATGAACCTTATGGTGGAAAAGCTCTTGATAGCTATGCCACAATTAACCTTAGTGACGGAACAAGTGCTGAACTTCCAATAAGCTGGTCGCCAAGTTTAGAAAAGGCTGATTTTGAAAGTACCTACACAGCAGTAATAACTGTTGCAAGTGAATATGGTTTTTCATCTAACTTAGTTGCAACTGTAAATGGAAATGTAGCTGATATTAGAAAGCCTGACAGTAAAACTGCAGCTATAACCTATACATTTACAACTAATAAAGCTAAGCTTATTTCTATTTCTAAATCTGAAATTGAATTTGCTAATGGCACAGCTTTATCTGATTTAGTTTTACCTAGTGAAGTAAGCATAGTTACAGAAAATGAAGCTGTTTCAAAAGCTAGTGTTACTTGGAATGAAATTCCGTCATCAGCTTATGACCCAAATAGTGTTGATGAACAGAAATTTACCGTTGATGGTGTAGTTACTTTACCTGAAACTATTGACCAAAATGAAATTTCACTTAATATACAAATTGAAGTAACAATTTTGGAAGCAGATAGAGTATCAGCTCCTAAAGCTAACCTTATAAGTGGTACAACCTATGAGGAAAGTCAGAAATTAACTCTATCAAGTGACACTATAGGAGCTAATATTTATTATACTACAGACGGTACTAAGCCATCAAAGGATAACGGAACTTTATACACTTCACCAATTACTTTAAAAGGTGAAATTAATAAAAATTATACTTACAATATTAAAGCCATAGCCTTACAAGATGACAATGATGAAAGTAGAATTTCTGATTTTACATTTAATGTATTTATTCCTGTTCCTACCTATGAAGTAAAAATAGTTGATGAAAACGGAAATACTGCAGGTCTTGGTAATGGCAGATATCACGAGGGTGATGAAGTAACTGTCCAGACTATAAAAATGGCTGACAAATACATATTTAAAAATTGGAAAGTAGCTGAAGGTGAGTTACAGCTTGATGATGACCAAGTTACAGCTTCGGTCTTTACTTTCACTATGCCAAATTGTGATGTTACTTTAACTCCTGTATTTTTAGATGCAATAACTAATATTGAACTTGATATAGCATCTCCTGTAGCAGGAACTAATTTAGATACAAAGGCAGGCTATAAGTTATATTCTTCTGATACACTAATTACTCAAGGCTCTGATATTCTTACTATTTCTTGGAATCCGGCTTATGCTGTAGCTAAGGGAAAAACTATATATACAGCAGCATTAACAATGCTTCCAAATGCTAACAGTAATATATTATTCTCTGATAGCATTACTCTTACTGTTGCCAATGCGACATATACCCTTTGTAATAAAAATGCTGACGGAAGTGTTACTTTACAATGTATATTCCCTGAAACAGGTGTTGAAACTACAAGCCTTGTAAGTATAACTAATCCAGGTGATTTGTATATACCAAATGAGTATTATGATGAAGAAACCATATTAGAAGTATTGCCTAATACTGTTAAAATAGAAACTACTAATTCAAGTATTAACTATGCAACAGTAGAATGGCAGATTCCATCAGATTTTTATGGATATTATGAATTTGATGAGTATTACTTCTCTGATGCTGTATATTACTTATTTGAAGGAACTGTAACCTTACCTGAAGGTATTGATGCAAATGGTATTGATACTAAGGCAGAAATGTGTGTTTGTATTCAAAATGATTTTGACTATGCTTATCCACCTATGGCAAGTGTTGTGCCTGGAGTATATTTTGAAAATCAGACAGTTGCTCTTTCAGTAATTGATACAACTAATATTAAAGAAATAAGATATACCCTTGACGGAACAGAGCCTAGCAGAAGTAATGGTTTAGTATATTCTGAACCTATTACATTAGAAGGTGCTAATGGTGCCAATACAGATTTTACAATAAAAGCAATAGCTGTTCCAACAAACAGTGATTACACAAGCTCTACTCAAGTATTTAATTACACAATTAATCTTCCTACTAAAGAGGAAACTGTTACTGTAATAAATGGTACAGGAAGTGGCAGTTATTCTACAGGTTCTACAATAAATATTGTGGCAAGACCTGCAACAGGAACAGCATTTAAAAATTGGGTGGCAGAATCTGTTACATACACTACTGATGTTTATGAAAAAACAGAAACTATTTTAGATGAAAACGGCAATCCTAAGGAGGTAACTATTTCAGGTACTATTACTACAAGAAATGCTACAGTTCTTGATAATGTTTTAGAAAATTCTTCTTTACCTGTAACAAGCCTTACTGTTCCTTACTTAGATGAGGGCAGTGTACTTGAAGTAACAGCAGAATGTATAAATTCTATTACATCTGTAAGCTTAAAGGCTGATGTTCCTAAATACGGAAAGCCTTTACCAACAGAAATAACACCAAAAACTGAGGGTGTAAATGTTGTAGAAAATAGTTTTTCTATTACACCAAATGATACAAATGCTAATGTAAATGGAGAATATACTATTACAGCCACTTTATCTATTGATGAAAACTATGCACTTGGTGAAAATGTAGCATTTAGTGTAAACGGTACTTATGTAACACCAAAAATTAATGATGACGGTACTTATACTGTATCTTACACTTATAAAACATCAAAAATTACAGCCGATGTAAATAAGGACGGCAAAACAGATGAAATTGATGCAGCTTTAGTATTAAGACATTTATCTGAAATTTCCATTCTTACAGATGAACAGCAAGCTATTGCTGATGTAGACGGATATGGCATTGATTTAATTGATGTTACGGCTATACTTAAATCCTCAAATTGAAATAAGTGAGAGTAATATTTAATTTTAAAGGAAGAATTAATATGAAAAATAAAAAATTTTTAAACTTAATATTTATTGTAGTTTTATCTTTTGTACTTTTTTGCGGATGCAGTAAGTCAGATACTAACAGTTCTGAAAATAATAGTACAAATCAAACAGTATCAGACCTTGCCTCTGATTCATCAGATTTTGTTAATATTGGGGAAGAAATACCTGATATAATACAGGAAATAAGATATTATTCTACATATAATTTTGTAGGACAACGCATTGACGGCTACGAGGAACCTTGTGCTTTTATGACTAAAGAGGCAGCCGAGGCTTTAAAGGCTGTAAGTGATGATGTAATTAGCCAAGGCTATAGACTTAAAATTTATGATGCCTACAGACCACAAATGGCCGTTGATAATTTTATTGAGTGGGCAAAGGACTTAAATGATACTAAAATGAAACCTTATTTCTATCCGGAACTTGACAAGTCTGTTCTTTTTGATCAAGGTTATATTGCTGAAAAATCAGGTCATAGCAGAGGCAGTACAGTAGACCTTACTCTTTTTGATATGAATACAGGCAAGGAAGTTGATATGGGAGGTACTTTTGATTACTTTGGAGAACTTTCTCACCCTGATTATACAGAGGGTTTAAGTGATGAACAAATTGCAAACCGTAAAATTTTAAGAGATGCTATGACAAGACATGGTTTTAAACCTCTTGAAACAGAATGGTGGCATTTTACTTTGGCTGATGAGCCATATCCGGATACTTATTTTACTTTTAAAGTAAGTTCTGATTCTTTAAAATAATGTAAACAAAAAAATGATAACAGTATTTTTGCTGTTATCATTTTTTATTGTAATAAAGTTTATTCTTTTATTATGGTTTCTTCCCCAAGTTCAAATAAAAGCTCATCGCATTTTGACACACTTATTTTTTTATTTATGGCAAATATAATAATGCTATCTCTTTTTATTCTTGGATAAAGCTCACTTACACCTGCAATTTTAAGTAATCTTTGAGCATCTTTAATATTAAGTCCCATACCAAATATTATCTGAATAAGTTTATCACGAGAGGGATTTTCCTTTTTTCCTGAAAATATTTGATAGCCATAAATCTGACTAATTGCAGAATTATTTATAGCTTCATTTTTAGTAATTCTATATTTTTTAAGCATATCTTTTAAATATTCAGACAAACTTAAATCAATTAAATCCTCTTTGTTTTCTTCTATATAATTTTCAATTTCGTTTTCTTGTTGTAACACTTTTAAAAGTTCATCTGTAGATTTTTCTGTATTCATTTTTACCACCTCTAAAATTTATAATATAACAATATTTTCAAAATTGCAACAATATTTTAGTATAGTAAAAATCTAATTATTATGCTTTC
>JBJFFW010000074.1:0-6233 GCA_051892075.1 Lachnospirales bacterium | reverse complement strand
AATCCCGATAATCTATGCACCATTATCGGGATTTTATATATTAACAGCATAACACTCTTTTATTATGCTATTTTATATGAAATTATAAATTATACATAAAAAGGGTTATCAAATTTCAATCAGTGACTGACGTTAATTTAAAAAAATATCTATCCTCAAATAATTTTAAAAAGGAAAATAACTAAATGGCTTAGTATATATATTATGCGAGCTATCCAGACTATTTTGAAGTATTTCAGCAACATCTTCAGAATTAATAATTCTATTTGTGTAATCATAATCTGACCAATTATTTGCGTCATAGCTTACATCGCAATTTGACAAAAGCCCAGCATATTCACATTCAGAACTAATATTTTTAGGATTCAAAACATATTGCATAACAAGTGATACATCCTTAGCTGTTACTAAACCATCACCATCAGCATCGCCTACAACTCTTTCAACATTATGGTCATATTTAATACCGTTTTTTACACAAAAAGCTTCCACTTTTGAACCCTCATTACAGCTTATTACCAATTTAGACTTATCACAACCATCAAAAGCATTATCTCTTATATCCAAGCATTCTGGCAAAATAACTCTCCTTAATGAAGTACAGTTTTTAAAAGCATTTTCCTCTATTCTAATATTATAAAAATAATTAAAGTTTGCATAATACAAATCCTTACAATCAGCAAAAGCACCCTCTCTTATAAATTGAGCTCCACTATACATAGCCCATTCATAATCTCCAAAAGCAGTATAAAACTCATATCCACAGCTTGGTATCTCTTTAATACTTTTATCCTCAGCTTTTATAAAGTCAAACCAACCACCATTTATCCCACCAATTCCTGTATTAATATCAGGTCTGTAATATTCTACTTGAATTTTACCTCCAGCTGCCGGAACATCAACAACCGTTCTGCAATAAGCCGTACTGACAAATAAAAATGTCATAACTACAGTTAATAAAATTGTGCATAATTTTAATTTCATTTTTAACACCTTCCTCAATATTTTTATAATTAGAGTATATCGCTTTATTTAATACATTTCAATATATTTATTAAAATTTTATAAATATTTTAATAAAATAAAGAATATTTTTACTTTTTTATTTTTTTGAAAATTTATTTTGAAAATATATTTTATTTTGCGCAAAAAGTATTATGTAAAATCAGAATAATTACTGCTTTATTAATATACGATTTTATAAATTTAATTTTTTTATAAAAATAAATATTTTATTAAAAGAATGTTAACATAAAGCACCATATATTGCCTCTTGCATTATTGCTACTATAAATACTATTTCATCTTAACACCAATAATCACTAATTATATTCATATATTTAGGAATAGTTGGATATTACACAATAGTTAAAAGAACTATCCAAAATCTTCTGCATAATTACAGCAACATCTTTTGAATCAATCTTTCAACAATTAAATATATTCTTTCCAAGGATTAAATGCTTCTAACTTATATCCATTTAAAGCATTTTGTAATATCATAGCAACATCCCTTGAGTCTATTTTTCCATTAACATCAACATCGCAATTCATCAAAAATATGTTACTTGTGTTATCCTGAACTTCTTTATTAACAACATACTGCATTAATAATGATGCATCTTCTGCTGTTACTTTACCATCCATATTTACATCACCAATTAATGAATTGTAATTATTATCCTTATAGTTATTATCGTATTTGAATCCTTTTTCCTTTGCAAAAATTTCGGCTTCAGAACCCGGTGCACAGCTAATAACAAGTTTATTTTTATCACAACCATCAAAAGCGTTATCTGCTATAGTCAAATTAGGCATACCGTCTTTATGAGGTGGTATAATAATTCTCCTCAAAGATGTGCAATTTTTAAAAGCATTTTCCTGTATACTAACAACATTAAATCCACTAAAGTCTACAAACTTAAGTTTTGCAGAATCTTCAAAAGAACCAACTGTGAAAATTGCCTTTTCTATATTTGCAGGATACTGACTACTATAGGTATCAAATAAATTAGCTATTTCTTCCACATCTTTAGAATTATCAGTATTCGCACTTGTTATATGGAAAAAGTAACTAGGCTCATAAAACGGTTCAGGTAACCTTGAATATCCATAATATACATAAATTTCCCCACCTATTACAGGTAAATTAAATGAACCTTGTTCAGGTATAGAACAATAAGCCGTACTGACAAATAAAAATGTCATAACTACAGTTAATAAAATTGTGCATAATTTTAATTTCATTTTTAACACCTTCCTCAATATTTTTATAATTAGAGTATATCGCTTTATTTAATACATTTCAATATATTTATTAAAATTTTATAAATATTTTAATAAAATAAAGAATATTTTTACTTTTTTATTTTTTTGAAAATTTATTTTGAAAATATATTTTATTTTGCGCAAAAAGTATTATGTAAAATCAGAATAATTACTGCTTTATTAATATACGATTTTATAAATTTAATTTTTTCTAATAAAAATAAATATTTTATTAAAAAAATGTTGAATTTTTATTGTAAAAGTTATATACTTAAATTATCTATATTAAAACAAATTTTGAAAAGAGGGATAATATGCTTGATATTAAGTATGATTTATCAAAAAATCCAAAGGCTAAGCCTGACCAGACAAAGCTTGGTTTTGGTATTTATTACACAGACAATATGTTTGTTATGGACTATACAGAGGGCAAAGGTTGGCATGATGCAAGAATTGTAGAATATTCTCCTATTGCTTTAGACCCTGCCGCTATGGTTTTTCATTATGCTCAGGAATCTTTTGAGGGCTTAAAGGCTTACAGAACTCCTAATGGAGATATTCAGCTTTTCAGACCTGAAAAGAATGCTCAGAGAATGATTAACACTAATAAGAGAATGTGTATTCCTACTATCCCTGAGGAAGATTTTGTGCAGGCAGTTAAAGCTCTTGTTGAAACTGAAAAGGATTGGGTTCCTTCTGAAGAAGGCACTTCTTTATATTTAAGACCATTTGTAATTGCTACTGAACCTCATTTAGGTGTAAGACCTGCTGCAAATTATATGTTTATGGTTATTGCATCACCTGTTGGTGCTTATTATTCTACAGGTATTAACCCTGTTAAGATTTATGTTGAAGATGAGTATGTAAGAGCAGCTCCGGGTTTAACAGGCTTTACTAAGTGTGGTGGTAACTATGCAGCATCTCTTGCAGCACAGGTTAAGGGTCACGACCTTGGTTATGAGCAGGTTTTATGGCTTGACGGTGTTGAAAGAAAGTATGTAGAAGAAGTAGGTTCTATGAACTGTTTCTTTAAAATTGACGGTGTAATTTATACTGCTCCTACTGTAGGTACTGTTCTTCCTGGTGTTACAAGAATGAGTTGTATTGAGCTTCTTAAAAAATGGGGTTATAAGGTTTCTGAAGAAAGACTTCCTATTGCTGATATTATTAAGGCTTCTAAGGAAGGAAAGCTTGAAGAAGTATTTGGTACAGGTACTGCTGCCGTTATTTCTCCTGTAGGCGAGCTTAGATATGAAGATGATGTTTGCTATATTAATGATGGCAAAATCGGTGAAGTTACTCACAAGCTTTATGATACTCTTACTGGTATTCAGTGGGGTAAAATTCCTGATGATATGGGTTGGACAACTAAAGTTTGCTAATTTTAAGAGGTTAATTTATGTTTAAAACAAAGATAAAGATTGTGGAATTTCCTGATTGTAAAAATGAAAGTCAGGTTATTAAAAAACTTCAGGATAAAATTCAGCATTATAACCATATTTCTATGATTAATGCCGGTAATGCAGTTAAAATTCAAACCTGTACTGATAAATATGGCAGAGATTCAGACAATCCTTATATAAAATTAATTGGAAATGTTGAATACTTAAATGGAAAATATGTACTTAAATATAGCTTTACAAATAAAATTAAATATATGTATGTTGCTATAATTGCTATTTTTATTGTGTTTTTTTCTATTTCATTTTCTCAAACAGGAAACTTTACTAAGAATTTAATTCTTTCTGCTGTTGTAATTGTATCAGGGGGACTTTTTGCCCTTAATAATTTCTTTAATGCAAGCTATAATATTTCGACTATTGAAGAATTTTTACAAAAATTCGGAGAAATTAAAGAATTAAATTAATAAAAATAAGAGCTGTCAAAATTTGATAGCTCTTTTTTTTATTATAAACTTTTCAAATATTTTATTTCATCATCATTTAAAAATCTGTACTTTCCAACCTTTAAATCACCAAGTTTAATTTCACCTATTCCAACTCTTTTTAATTTTATAACAGGAGTATGTATTGCATCACACATTTTTCTAACCTGTCGGTTTCTGCCCTCGTGAATAGTTATGTCTAAGGTTGAAATATTATTTTTAATATCAATAACAGAAATTTTAGCAGGGGCAGTTCTATGACCGTCAATTAATAAACCCATTCTAAATCTGTCAAGGTCACTTTCCTTTGGAACACCCCTACACTCTGCTATATAATTTTTATTTACATTATGCCTTGGGTGAGTTAATCTGTTTGTAAGAGTACCGTCATTTGTCATAATTAAAAGTCCTGATGTGTCATAATCTAATCTGCCTACAGGATAAATTCTTTCTTTAATATCCGAAACATAGTCCATAACAGTTTTTCTGTTAAACTGGTCCTTAGCTGTAGTTACACAGCCTGTAGGCTTATTTAAAATAATGTATACCATATTTTCATTTTTTTTAACTTCTACATTATCAACACAAACAATATCCTTTTCATCATCAATTTTAACACCTAAAGTGTCAACGATTTTACCATTGACACTTACTCTGCCCTGACAAATAATTTCTTCCGATTTTCTTCTTGAGGCAACCTCTGCCTCTGCAAGAAATTTTTGAAGTCTTACTAACATATTAAATCCAACCAACCTTTATATATTTTCTCAAAATTATTTTTAAAACTGTTTTCTTCTATATTATTACTTGCTATAAGTCCCACTCTACCAACTTCATAACCATTTACATAAAAAATGCTGTCACCTAATCTATCCCCTCTTTTTATTGGAGCAGTCAAAGGAGTTTCAACATTAGCCTTAACTGTTATTTGCTCACTTTTATCTTTTTTTAGCAAAACCTCGCAAAATCCGTCTGGAAGAAGTGTAACTTTTTTATCTTTACTTTTTTCTACATCAACCTTATGAAAACTATCCTCTAAACTATATAAATCATAATTTTCAAAGCCATAATCCATTAAAGTCTTTGTATCTGCCCACTTTTTAGCTTTACCGCTTTGTCCCCAGCCACAGGCTAAAACCACACTTACAAGAGTAATATCTCCCCTTTTAACTGCACCTGCAAAACAATGTCCTGCCTTACCTGTAAAACCTGTTTTAATTCCAATAGCGCCATTATAGCTATTTAAAAACTGATTTTTATTTGTAATATCATAAACCTTTTTATTAGATTTAAAATGAACACTCTTAGTATTTGATATTCTTACAAATTCCTTGTTTCTAAGGGCATAAGCACCAATTTTTGCCATATCATAAGCTGTAGAATGATGATTTCCCTTGTCAAGACCGTTAGGTGTTTCAAAAAATGTATCAGTACAGCCAATTTTCTTTGCTTTTTCATTCATCATATTACAAAAGCCTTCTACACTTCCACCAACATATTCAGCTATAGCAACAGCAGCATCATTTGAACTTTGCATAAGTAAAGCATAAAGTAACTGTTCAAGTGTAAGCTCCTCACCCTGAACCAAATTCATTTTAACCTTTGGAGTAAGGGGTGGATTTTTGCCTACTGTTACCTTAGAATTAATATTAGAATTTTCAAGGGCAATAATTGCTGTCATAATTTTTGTGGTACTTGCCATAGCCATTGGCTCATTTTCATTTAAACCATACAGAACTCTGCCTGTATTTCCGTCAATTAAGCAAGCAGAACGGGCATATAATTTCAAATTATTTTCTTTATCCTCAGCAAAAACAATGTTGCCTTGAAAAACAAATATAAATACAAAAAATAAAGCTAAAATTTTTTTCATAATTACACCTCTTAGCTTTATTTTATCTTATTTATTTTTTATTATACTTAATCAGTAAAACTTCCTATTTCAGCCTCAGCCTCTAATCTTAACTGTTCATCATCAAGGTTAGACACAGGAAGATTATCTAAAGCATTAAAGCCAAAAAATCTCAAAAATTCATCAGTAGTGCCAAAAAGTATAGGTCTGCCTGGGGCATCAAGTCTG
>JBJFFW010000073.1:0-6276 GCA_051892075.1 Lachnospirales bacterium | reverse complement strand
ATTGAAAATTTCAGTTCTCCTATAAGTCTTTCCTTGCTATTGGCATAACTTTTTAAAAACATAGGCTGAAAAGCCTGAGCTACAATAGTGTAAAAGCCATGAAAAATGGCGTCCATTGTTTTTGCAATAGCAAGCTGTCCCATAGCAAGAGGTGACAAAAGCAAATTACAAACAATAAGGTCAAGTCCACTGTTAAGAATATTTCCAAGAGAATTTATTGAAGTCCATATTCCTTTTAAAACAAGGGTCTTAATGGCTTTAAATGAAAAATTTTTTCTATTTATTTTTAAATCAGAGGTATATTTTCTACAAAGCCAAATATTTGATAAAGCTATAACTAAAGCTCCTATTATAAGCCCTACTCCAACATAGAACACTTGTGGCTTAAATAATTTATACATCGCATAAAGTCCCAAAGCCTCAGCCACATAGGACAGACCTCTAAATAATCCTGAAATATCCAGTTTATTTTTAATAATTGCCGCAGAAGCAAATACAGTAAACACCGTTGTAATCCAAAAATTTACAAACACAAACACAAACAGCAATTTTACATCTTCAACAATTTCAACCGGCACAGTTAAAAAGAAATCGATATTAACAGCAAAAATAATGGCACAGGCAACAATTATTGAGGCAACGATTAAATCCCCGTAAAATACGGAGCTAAAATAAACATTTGCACCCTTTTTATTGTCAGTATGATAATCAAGAGCAATATACCTTGTAGCAAAGGAATTTAACGCAATAGTAATTATCGAGGCATATTGAGCAAAATTTTTAGCAAGAGAAACAAAGCCATAAGCCTCAGTGCTTACATTTTTAGTAATAAAAGGGGTCAGCACCAAATTAATAAGATAGTTAACACCAAAGGCAATTCCTGTTACAAATATAGTTCTAAATAATTCTATATGCTTTTTTTTAATCATAATTTACTACCTCTATTCTGTAATGCTCTGATATTTTATAGCTGAAATACCAATGGCAGTAAATAAAAACAATGTATTATAATCAAATGTTCCAAAGGCTCTTTCAAAAAGTCCGTGAATAAGGAAGAAAATAATAAAAGCACCTGCAAATTTATAGGAATTCAGCTTTTGCTTTGCAGGATTTCTCATAGAAATAATAAGCATTATTAAAAAAGCAAGTATCCCTATAATGCCCAAATTAAGCCACATTTCCATAATTAAATTATGTGAACCGGCAGTCATATTTGCCATAAATGAGTATTTGTTAAAACCTTTCTGTACCATTCTGTACGCAGCAGTATCTCTCCAGAACATAGCATAACCAAAGCCTGTAAAAGTATTGTGGTTACTCATTACATGAATAACTCTCTTCCATAAATCGGTTCGACCTGTAAGGGTTACATCTTTTCCTATTAAAGACATAAACTTTGACAGGTGAGGTAAAATTTTTAAAACGAAAAACAAAAACAACACATTACCGGCAGTGAACACAATTCCCATATTAACTTTTATATTAGATAAAAATAAAATAAATACTGACGGTATTACAGCAGCAATTAATGCACCTGTAGTATTACACATTAATAAAAGTACAAGCTGTATAACTATAAAAATAACTCCTCCCATAATTTTGCTTAATCTCTTTTTATTTACATTTATTGAAAGTATAGTCATTATAATACCAAAAGCAAGTTCTGTACCACAAGTATTTTTAGTAAGATATAGTCCGCAAAAGGATAGTCCTGTACCTTCATTATTTTCAAAGGCATTTTCTGTAAAAACCAAAGTAAATATAATTGTAATAATTACAAAAAGAACCTGAGCATTACATATAAATTTAGTAATCTTTTCCACATCATATTTACTTGCAATCCAAAGTCCAAAGCAAGCAGTTGTAGTAAATCTTACGCAGGAAATAATCTGAAGACCAGGGTATCTTGTTACTATCATAGAAGTAACAAAAATCAAAATCAGAAAAATATATGCAGGAATATAGCTCTTTCTTATTTTAATTTTACCATTAAAGCCTAAAAACATAATTATCAATTGCAACACAAAACAAAAATACCCAATAATATCATCAAAAACATCACCAACTAATAATGTGAAGTTACCGGGAAAGCCTAAACTGCAAAATATTATAAAAGTTATAAGTATTTCTAAAATATTTATTTTTTTTCTATATTCCGTATTCATAACAATAAACTCCAAAAATAATATTCAACTATAGACCTAACTACTCTCTGTATACATCATAAGTTTTCTTTGCAGAAATACTCCAATTATATTTTTCGTTTACAAGTCTTTTAATTTCATTTTCATAATCATTATATACCTTGTTACTGACATTTGCAAATTTTATAATTGTATCAGCCAAAGACTTAGGATTTTCACTTTCAAAAAGCATACCTGTTTTCCCATTGTCTGTTTCCTCAACAAACACAGGCACATCACTTGCAATAACAGGCTTACTATATGTATATGCCATTAATAATGCACCACTTCCATAAATTTCTCTGTAAGGAAATACACATACATTTGCCTTTCCAAAAAGTTGTGGCAATTCACTA
The DNA here is from genome assembly GCA_051892075.1 of Lachnospirales bacterium. Classification (GTDB taxonomy): domain Bacteria; phylum Bacillota; class Clostridia; order Lachnospirales; family CAG-274; genus HGM11788. The sequence goes on along the minus strand of JBJFFW010000073.1, from coordinate 3,737 downwards.
TCTTCAATTCTTCTTTCAATAAGAGTTACACAATCTTCTATATCTAAATCTTTTATCATTTTTTCATAGTCATTATTATCCTGACCCTTATCGTGCCTGCCGGCTATTACAAAAGTTTTATTCTTTCTTTCTTCTTTTGGAATAAGGGAAATAGCATTTAATAATATATCAATACCTTTATATTTTCTCATAGCTCCAAAGGCAAGATAATTTATTTTGCCTTCACCATTTTTTACATTTTCCGCTAAAGGAGCTTCATAAGCACCATGAGCAATGACCCTTATTTTATCTTCATTTATATTAAAATCTTTAATAAGCCTAATTTTACTTTGTTCATTATGAACAATTAAACAATGACACATATTATAAATACCAGAATAAATCTTTTTATCTGAAGCCTTTGTTTCATGAGGTAAAATATTATGAACGGTGTAAACCCATTTTGCTTTAGTAATTTTTTTTAAAATCTTGTATAATGGTATTTCTACCTTTGCCATTTTAAAGGTTTGTATATGTATAACATCATATCTGCCTACAATAATTTCAAAAGCAGTTCTTATAAGACTAATTCCGTATGAAAAAAGAGCAAATATTTTGTTATTTATTTTTGTGTATAGTATTTTTTTAGCCCTTACAACACTATCTGTATTTGCTGCATTTTTTTTACATAAAAGTGTTATATCCACATAATCTTTAAGCTTTTTTAACAATTCAAGAGTATATGTATTTCCGGGAAGAAAGTGTTCAATCATTAATAATTTCATATTCTCACAACCTTTAATCAAACTTGCCAATAGCTATTTTCCTAAATAGACTAATTTTTCTTACAATATATTTACTTATAAACAACGGAACCATTATTCCTATTATAATAACAATTAAAAATTTCAACACATACGGCATATTAAACACGCCCAATCCCCTTGCTGCAATAGGTACCACATAAGGCATATGAATAAGATATATATCATAAGAATAATCACCAACATTTACCATATAATTCATTATCTTTCCTTCTCTAATACTCGTTGCCAAAGCTCCACAGATAACAACTATAATCCAATAAAAGGACTTTTTAATAAATGTTCCAAATAAAGTCACACCAAAAGATGAGCCTAAATTAGGCAATAGAAAACTTATAATAATAAAGAGGACCACAAACAATATAAAAAATACACTTAATACTTTATTTTTATATTCTCTTAGAGAATGTTTGCACATTATTTTATACATAATGCGACCCATAATAAAATCAGGCAAGTGTAATAAAAACTTCCATATAATATGTGGCAAATCCCCAAAATAATTACACACAACTGACAAAACTACAAAAAATATTAATACATAAGCGTTGTTATACTTTTTACCTATAAAAATATTTACAACAAAAAACACAAATAAAATATAAATAAACCATAAATAATCTACATATATATTTGAACAGGTCAATATACATTTAACAATTTCTAAAAATGATAAAGGCATAAATCCAATTTTTGTTACAGCATTACTTATTTTCACACCACATAATAAATGAACGGAATTTACACCAATATATAACAATAAAGACCAGAAAATATATGGTACAATAAGCTGTTTAAGTTTTTTTATTAAAAATTTTGTTTTATCTTGACTATATCTTTCTATATTTTTTTCAAAAAGGTATCCTGAAATACAAAAAAATACAGTTACATCAGCACATGCTATATTTAAAATTAGATTACCCCAAAAATTATCAGAAAGATTATTAATACTATGATGAATAATTACTAAAACTATAGCAACAAATCTCATTATCTGTATTTCATTTCTATTAATATCTGTATCAATGATATTTTTATAATTGTCCATATATGTAATACTCCTATTATGTTTACCAAAACAAGGGTTTATTTGTTATCAGCATATCTTAAAGCATCAATAAATCCCTGATACATTCTATCAATTCCACATTCTTCATAATAAACCTTTTGAGCTTCTTTTCTCATATTGTTAATAGCATCATCATCATACAAAAGCTCAAGCATTTTTTCTTTATATTCCTTTTCATTTTCAGCAATAATACCATTTTTACCATTTTTAAGGTAATATATTTCAGGAGGCTGAAAACCATTCATTGTCACAATAGGCATATTCCAATATATAGCCTCATTAATTCCAAGTCCACAGCTTACAGGGATACTAAACACAGTCCCTATTGCCCACACTTCATTTCCTTCTTCTCCATATTTCTGTCCAAGATAATATAAATTAGGTGCAGAGTCAAACTTTTTCTGAAGCTCATCCGTCATACCAGCCCCCATAGCAACAACAGCAACACCATCTACATTTGCAAAACTATCAAGAAGAACATCAATTTTCTTACTTTCTTTCATACGACTTACATAAAGAATAACCTTATCTTCTTTAATTCCATACTTTTTTCTAATTTCAGAAGGATTGTATTTATCCTTATTTATGTCGCTACAATCCACAGTATTATAAGCAACAAAAAGCTTTTTCCTGTTTTTGTTTTTAAAATTAGAAATCATATCAGGAGTATAAGTAATTAAAGCATCGCACAGATTATGTATATGATGATAAATCATATTTTTAATTTTATTATTAGGGTCAGTATCACTTAACCCCTTATTCCAAAATATTACAGGAATACCCTTAGCCTTACAGTAATAAATAATGGGAAGTTCAATTTTGTCTTTAAGATGAAGAAATAAAATAACAGCATCAGGCTTAATTTCCTTAATTTTTTTTATATATCCCTTTACGGAAAAGGGCTCACAATAGGCTTTAAATTTAAGATTAAAACCCGCATTTTGATACTCATTTGACAGCACAGAAAACTCATAGCCGTCTTCTTTAAATCTGTCATAAAAATAGTTATAAACTTTCTGTCTGTAATGAAAAATATAATTTGAAATAAGTAAAACCTTTTTATCTGCCATTATTTATCAAACTCACCTTTAAAAAATCTATCATATCCATCTAATAGAGCCTTGCTTGTATGCTCCCAGCTAAGCTCATTTACCACTCTGTTTCTGCCAAACTCACCCATTTTTCTTCTTTTTTCAGGGTCATTTAAAAGCTCTGTAATTTTATTTGCCATATCAACAGCATCATTATTTTTAGCATACAAGGAAGCTTCCTGTGCAGAATATTTACCCTCTGTCAAATCAAATTGCACAATAGGCTTAGAAAGGGCCATATATTCAAGAATTTTATTCATAGTAGACTTATCATTCATACTGTTGTATTTATCACTGTTTACACACACATCTGCGGTGTTAAGATAGTCTAACATCTTATCATCAGGAACTCTGCCTGTAAACTCAACACAGTCACTAAGACCCATATCATTTGCCTGTTTTTTTAAAGCCTCAAGATGAGGACCTCCACCAACTATGCCCCAGAACACATTATTATCATGTTCTTTAATATATTTAGCAGCTTCAAGAAGATACTCAACCCCCTCTTGCTGCCCAATAACTCCAAGATATCCAACCATATATTTATATCCACCCTTAATTTCCTCTTTAGGTGGCTGAATTTTCATTCTTTCAAGTTTTGGACCACTTCTTAAAACAATAACTTTATTAGGGTCCATTTTTCCTCTTTCAATAGCTATTTTTTTATAAGACTCATTTGTTACAAAAGCAAAAGTACAATTCTTATAAGTAAGCCTTTCTAAAAGGAGCTGACTTTTATAGAGCATTTTTTTAATAAAACCACAATCCTCACCA
>JBJFFW010000072.1:0-6277 GCA_051892075.1 Lachnospirales bacterium | reverse complement strand
TTAGAAACAATAAAAATGTATTTAGGGTATTTATATATGCTCCTCTTGAGGAAAGAGTTGAAAGAAGCAGAAGTCAGTACGAGGACAAGGCTACAAATTTTGAGTCCTTTGTTAAAAAAATGGATAAAAAAAGAAGTGACTATTACAACTATTTCACTCCTAATAAATGGGGTAACAGAGAAAATTATGACCTTATGCTTAACAGCACAATAGGAATTGAACATTGTGTTAATATTATGAAGGCTATGGTATTAAAACTTTATGGAGGAAATGATTGTGAAAGAAAATAAAATGGCTACAATGCCTGTTGGAAAGCTTTTATTATCAATGGCACTTCCTATGATGATTAGTATGCTTGTGCAGGCAATGTATAATATAGTAGACAGTATGTTTGTTGCACAAATTGACCCTGCCGGCGACCCTATTAAGCCTGCATTTTCTGCAATAAGTATGGTTTTCCCTTTGCAGACATTTATGATTAGTGTGGGAACAGGTTTGGGAGTTGGTATTAATGCAATTTTAAGCCGTTATCTTGGTGCAAAGGACAGTAACGGAGTAAACCGTACGGCATTAAACGGTATTTTTCTGGCATTTATAGGATATATTATATTTTTAATTATCGGTATATTTGCTGTAAAAGGATTTATGCGTTTTCAGACAACAGATGAGAAAACCATAATGTATGGTACTCAATATTTAAGAATTATTTGTGTATTTGGTTTTGGATTTTTTACTCAAATGACCTTTGAAAGATTACTTCAAGCTACGGGAAAAACCATTTTTTGTATGATTACTCAAATGACAGGTGCTATAATTAATATTGTACTTGACCCTATTTTAATATTTGGTCTTTTAGGTGCACCTAGACTTGAAATGATGGGTGCTGCTATTGCAACAGTTATTGGTCAATGTTGTGCAGCTATACTTGCAGTAATATTTAACTTTAAAATTAACAAAGAAATTCCTTTTAAAATCAAAGGCTTCAGACCAAGCAGCCACACAATGTTAAAGATTTTATATATTGGTATTCCAAGTATTTTAATGGCAAGTATAGGAAGTATAATGACCCTTGGTATGAATAAAATTCTTATTGGATTTAGCTCTATTGCCGTTGCAGTATTTGGTGCTTATTTCAAGCTCCAAAGCTTTATATTTATGCCTGTATTCGGTCTTAACAATGGTATGGTGCCTATTGTTGCCTTTAGCCTTGGTGCAAGAAAAAAGGATAGATTAATTAAAACTATTAAATATAGTGTTGCCTTTGCATTTTTATTAATGCTTATAGGCTTTACAATTTTCCAAACTTCAGCAGATAAACTTCTTCTTATTTTTAATGCTGATGAAAATATGCTTAAAATGGGTGTACCTGCCCTTAAAACAATAAGCTATTCTTTCCTTGTTGCAGGTTTTTGTATTATAAATTTATCTGTATTTCAGGCTCTTGGAAATGGTATTTTAAGTATGGCTGTAAGCTTTATGCGACAGCTTGTGGTGCTTTTGCCAACAGCATATTTACTAAGCAGAACAGGGGTACTTGAATATGTATGGTATTCTTTCCTTATTGCTGAAATTGCCAGTGTAACCCTTAGTGGACTTGGACTTAGATATATGTATAAAAAAGTTATTAGTAAGATTTAAAATTGTGATTTATTGGGGACAAAATCCCCAATAAATCATAATCTAATTAATAAACATCTCTTTTCCTACTTCAATACTTCCTATTTCATTAAATTTACTTATTACCCTTGCAGGATTTTCACAGGCAATTTTTATGGCATTTTTATATCCTACATATTTTTCGGCATTTAAAAAAGCCTCTTTCATTTTTAAAACACTTCCCGCCAATCTTCCGTCTTTATTGGCTGCCCTTTTATTTTTAACTGTAATTAAATCACCGCAAAACTCAAAACTTCCCTCACCCATACCCATATATCTTAGAGCATCTGTTATTAAAACTGCCCTATCACCTAAAATTTTAAGTGCAAGGGATAAAACTTCGGGCAAAATATGTATTTCATCGGCAATTATTTCACAATATTCATTACTTTGTAAAGCATAGGATAACATATTCTGACTTCTGTGATGTAGAGGACTCATTGCATTAAATAAATGAGTAAAGCTATTTGCTCCAAGAGTTGAAAGAGCCTTACATTCTTCAGATTTTGCCTTGCTGTGGCCCATAGATATAAAGCCACCATTTTTTATAACATAGCTGCAAAATTCTTCTGCTCCACAAACCTCCGGAGCAATGGTAAATCTTATAACCATATCCCCTAAAATTTCTTTAATATTATCAAAAAGCTCTGTGCTGCAAGGTACAATATATTTTTCTTCCATAATTCCCTTATATTCTTTAGATATAAAAGGCCCTTCTATATGTATTCCTGCAATTTTAGCTCCCTTGTTATTTTTTGATGCCTCTTTTACAGCCTTGCAAACTTTGTAAATTTCATCAAAATCCTTTGCAACTGTTGTTGGAAGCCACATTCCAACATTATCCTCTACAAGTTTTTCAGATAAATACATTATACCCTTGTAATCACAATCCATTACATCAACACCATATCCGCCATGAATATGAATATCTGTAAAATTTGGAATAAGTCCTTTTTTATTAACCTTTTCATATTCTCTAATATCTGTAATAATATTATCTTCAATTATAATATCGCCTAAAACAAAATCATAATTTTTATTTAAAAATACTATATTCTCAAGTTTCATATTTTTCTCCTTTAAATTAAACTTATGACAAAGACACCTAAGGATAATATAATGGCAACAGGAAGTATACCACATATAATTTCTTTATTATTTAAAAGAGAAATTATATAAGAAATAAATCCTGAAACAATACTTAAAATAACATATAACAAAAATGTATTAAAACTAAAAAGACCTAAAATAACAAGAGATAAAATAACTGCTAAAAACACATAAAATAAATAACAGAAAATATATAACAAACCATATTTTTTAATTCCCTTTTCTCTATCCTCTATAACTTTAATTGAAGATATGAAAGGGGCTGCAATTATAAAGACAATAAAAAAATTTGAAACTTTAGATTTATTTTCAGGCAAATTTTTGGCATTTACCTTTTCAAAGGAAATTCTAAAAACATCATTACTGTTTAAATATTTCTCATAATATTTTTTTGCATCAATTTTTATATTATTATTATCAAAATAATTTTGTGCAATATTATCAGAAATACTTTCAAGTATTGCCTTAAATACAAATTCCTTTGCTACAGGTAAGCTTACAGATGTTTTTGATGATATGACACCTATTGAATTTATAAAATCAAGATTTTTATAAGCCTCATCAAAATTTTTGTCAAAAACAAAGCCACTGTCAATTATACCAAGACCCACATCTTCTTTTAATTTGTTAATATCATTATAATTTACAAAATTCATAGTTTCACTCTCTATATTATTAAGTCTGAAATTTGACTCATAAAAAATGCCAATTTCAGCTTTTTTAAAGGCTGAACTACTGATTTTACCATAGCAAAAAGAAAGAACCGGTATAGATAATAAAATAAGTAAAAACAAAATACTTTTAAAACATCTTTTAGAATAAATTATAAAAGGCATTTTTTCTTACCTCCAATAAAAATTACAACAGAAGATATTATCCACGAAAATAAATCATATATTATATGACTTTCTCCCATAAGCTCTCTACCCATAATATTTAAAGGCACAAAATTTGTAAACTCTCTTAAATTTTCACCAATAAATGAAGGAGGTATAAAATTTCCTCCAACAAAAGCCAATATAAGAGTAAATACTAAAATTACAAAAGAAGCATTAACCTTATTATCAGCAAGAGAATATATTGCCGTTATTATAAAAGATACTGAAATTACAGGAAGAAAATTAAAAGAAATATTTATATTTTTAAAATATAAAATAAGCCACAATACTATAAAAACAAAGCCAAAAATAATTATTGATTTTATAATTTGAATTAAAGCTATTTTAAAATAAGAAATATTTGCATATTCATAAAAAGCTCTACTTTCAGAAAAAATAACAGAGCTTAAACTCATGGCAAAAAGCATAAGTAAAACAGGAATAAGCATTGAAGAAAAATACTTTAAAAGATTTATACTATCATCATTTATATTTTTAAAATATTTTTCCCTTGAAAACACAGTATCTATATATTCCATATTAAGCTCTATATTTTCACTATGGCTTAAATTTTTTCCATAAGCATTATAATACGCCTCCTCTGCCGAATAAATACCTGCCTGAACAACAGACAGCATAGAAGAACCACAAAGTATTAAATCATTAAATAATTTATTGCTGTTAGCTGAAACTAAAATCCTTGGCACAGTATTTTTGCCCTTTATAATATCCTCTACAAAATTATCCCCAAAAATAATAGCAGCCGAGGCTTTGTTATTATAAACCATAGCCTCAGCCTCTTTATCATCTACCCTTATAAATTTGCAAATTTTAGATACACTTTCCATATTTTCAATAGCAGTAACAGCTACTTGAGTAAATGTATCATTAGGGGCAGAAATAGCAATAGTGCTTTTCCCACCCCCATTATTTTGAGAATAGTTGGTTATTCCAAGGACAAAAACAGAAACAGCAAATATTAACAAAACACCACTTATAAAAATAATTGGCAGTTTTTTAACCATTAATTTTATTTCAGCCACAAATAACCTATAAAAACTCATATTTTATGCACCTATTTTTGATAAAATACCACTTAATTTTTCCTGAATTCCATTTAAAATTTCACTAGCCTCATTTTCTTCCATATTTAAAATATCAACGGCTTCACCTTCAATAGGCTCTATGTTATTTTCAAGAGGCTTAATATATAAATGACCATTGCAAGTTGTAATATTACCATCTGAATTAAATGTAATCTTTTCTGCATCAGCAGTAATATAACCGTCTTTACTTTCAACTGTACCATTTGCCTCAGCACTTAAAACAACTGCATCGTTATATTCCATAGCTGCCTTAGCTGTAAAGCTGTTGTCATTTTTATCATAAGTTGTAGCTAAGCTGACACTATTTACATCTACATTATTAATAACAGTTAAAGACTTATTAGTAGTATACTTTGTGCCTTCAATATTATTAGTATCCATTACATCAAATCTTGTTTCATTACCCTGACTTGATAAAGACAATGAAATGCCAAGATTATCTGTAGGATTTACACTTCCGTCAAAGTTTACATAAGCATTTATATCTAAAGTCTGTCCCTGTAATGTAATTGTTTCTACAGCCTGAAATCTTATAAGTCTGCCTGAATTAATATAGAACTGAGCTGTTGCCTCTCCAACTTCGCCCTGCTCTAAAATCTGATTAATCATATACTTATAGCTTTCAACATATAAACTAGCAAGTTTATCAGCACTGTCAACACCATAATAGAACTGGTAAACCATAGGATTAGAGTTAAACTGTTTTTCACAATAGGCACTAAGACCTTTTTTGAAATTAGAATCAGTTGAAAGAGCTTCAACAAATTCTGAAATTAATATTTTAGAGTCTTCACCATTAAGTCTTACTTCATAACCCTTGCAGTTATATCCGTTTACTTCAGTTTTATCAAGCTTTGTTAAGGCTACATTCTGAACCTTACTCCAAGACTTAATTCCTGATGCCTTAATACCTTTTGAAATATAATCATAAGTGTAAAGATATGTATTATCCTTAACATTTGGCTCAAAGAAAATATTTTGCTTTGTGTTTTCATCATAATGAATACCACTTTGATTATAAATATTTTTAGAAATAGTATCTACATCTATCTGAATATTCTTATCATAAAGCATAGGTGAACTTAAAATTACATTTTCATTATCTGCATAAGCCTTAACAGCTAAAGCGGCAGTGCCATTGTAATTTAAGTTAAGATTAGCCTGAGCAGTTTTTTTGCTGTCGTTTCTATCAACACTAAAGCTAAGACCTGCACCCTTTAAGCTGCCTTCACTTGCATTAATGGCAAAATCAGCACTTACATTACCTTCTTCTATTGTTTTATCAACAGACTCATTTATCCAAGGCATATTTGCAGTTTCTCTTTGAGAATATTCGCAAAAAGACTTATTTACAGCTCTGGTAATTACCTTAGATGGACTAAAAAGTTCAAATGCACCTATTAAAATAAGGCAGAAAGCAATAAGACCTATTGCTACATAGTCAGTTTCAATTCTTCTAAATTTCATAATTTGTTAAAACTCCTTTTTCCATTTTATATATTTTATTACAAAGAGAAATTTCCTCTT
>JBJFFW010000071.1:0-6290 GCA_051892075.1 Lachnospirales bacterium | reverse complement strand
CTGATATTGTTGCAACACCTCATTTTTACATAGATGACAATGATGTTGATGAATTTTTGGCAACAAGGGAGCATTGTTTTAAAAAACTTGGGGAAGTTCTGGATGATAAAATGCCTAGGATATATGTTGGTGCAGAGGTCTATTATTTTAATGGAATAAGTCTTTATGAAGGCCTTGATAAACTTACTGTAAATAACAGTGAATATTTGCTTTTGGAAATGCCTTTTATGCAGTGGAATGAGCGAATATTAAAAGAAGTTGAAAATATTATTTATGACAGAAAGTTAAAAGTGATTATTGCACATATTGAAAGGTATATTGATTTTCAGAAAGGTACTTCAAATATAAACAGTTTGTTGTCCTTAAATCCTATTATCCAGATGAACGGTGAGTATATTAACAGTATATTCACCAGAAAAAAGGCTTTGAGTTTTATTAAAAACGATGTTGTGCAGCTTATTGGCTCTGATTGTCACAATATGACTAACAGAATGCCAAATCTTGATAAAGCATATAAGCATATTGAGAAAAAGCTTGGTATCGATGTTGTTAATAAAATAAATAAATTGGGAAAAGAAATACTTAATATTTGTTGAGATTAGTGTCTTTTTCCAATGTTAATATGAAAGGAGATTTAATTGGAAAAGAGTAAAAGAAAATCACATAAAGTTTTAATTGTACTTGGGGTTATATTTTGCTTATTGATTGTTGCTGTTTGCGTATTTTGTTTCATTCAAAGGGATAATATAGGGGCAGTAATGACATCAGTTAAATACTCTAAAGATGATATCAAACAACAAATTGACGAATCTAAGGGTGATGTTGAAAAATCCTTAAATGAATATAATATTTCTAATCTTAGAGATTTTACTTTTGAGGAAGAAGAACAAATCCGCAGAGGGCAGATAACCTACGAAGAAGCTTTAAGAAGAATTATGGAGGAAAGCGGTGTTGCAGATAAAATAACTGTTGCATCGGATGGTAATTCAGATGATTCTGCTAATGGGTCAAAAGCTCCGGGAGTGCCTCAGGTTGCAGCCAGTTCCAATGAGCCTGATGCCATTGTGTCAGAGTATGCCATAAAGCTTTATGGAGTTAAGGCGTATTATCTTGGTGAAATTGGCAATTTAGTTGACCAAGCTAAGGCAGAGCATAAAGCCGGTAAAAGCCTTAAATCTTTGGCTTCTGAATATATTGGGAAAGCAGCCAGCCTAGAAAAAGAGGCTGATTCAGGTGTTAACAGCCTGTTAAGTGAGTTAAAAAGCAAGCTTGATGCTGTCGGTGCAGATACATCTGTTATTGATACTATGAAGTCTGCTTATATAAATGAAAAAAATCTCAAAAAATCTTATTATTTAAGCCTGTATCAAAGTAAGGGTTAATCAAAATGGGAGGAAAGAATTATGAAAAAGAAAATTTTAACTACAGTAACTGCTGTAGCAATGTCACTTGCTATGGCAACAAGTGCAATGGCAGCACCTACTGCAAGGGAGAGCGGTAATGTTGACGGTAATGGTTCTGTAAACAGTAATGATGCCTCAATTATTAATGGCTCTAAGGCTAAAGGTGAACACATTACAAATGGTACCTTTGATGGTTACTGGAGAGATATTAATTATAAGATGACTGGTAATGGTCAGAAGGTTATTGATTATGTGTTAACTCCTGAAAATATGAATGAATGTATTGCTTTAAGAGCTTATGCAGCAAGTGGCAGTGAAACTTATGGCGGTTATGATTTAGATTTCGTAGCTAATTTAGTTGACGATTTAAAGTTAGATTCTGACAGAGTTGATTGGAATGGTAACTTTACAGATTATGATGCTAGATTATCTGCTGATACAAATCCTACAGTTGATGAAATTGCAACTAAGGCATTTTCAATGGTTGATGCAAGTGATAAGTCTTTAAATGAATTAGGCAGCTTTTTAAGTGGTGTTGGTTTTGAAGGTTTTGGCAAGAATGCTGGTAAGGAAATTTTCCTTACAACTGATGAAGGTTGGGGTGTATTTGCCGTAACTATGAGATATATTGTACCTCTTAAAGCAAGCTATTTTGAGGCAAGTGGTTATGAAGGAAATATTGATAAGGTATTTAATGGCGACTATGGTGTAGTTGGTGCTGCTCCATATAATGATGTAAGTGAGCTTTCAGGTGAATTACAGCAGAGAGCTATTGCTTTTGAGGCTATGCATGATATTATTGTTACTAATACTGCTCATAGCTCAGGAGAAAACAATACTTTACTTGGTAAGGGCAAGACTGCAACTGAATTATATAATCAGTTTAAGATTGCTTTCCCATCTGATGTAGATGAAGATTCTTTCAGAAAGACTTGCGATACTTTTGGTGAAATTTACACTAGAAGATATGAAATTGGTGTATCTGATAAGGATGGTTATGAAGTTATTGATGATAATGTTGACGGAAATAATTCAAACTTTGTAAATAAGCTTGTTTCTTCTGGTCTTTATCATTATGAAACTGCTACACTTCAGGATGTAAGAGATGCATTTGGTGATAGAATTGAACTTTCTACTTCTAAGGATAATGGCGATAAGAACTGGGGATTTGTTCTTGAGTTATATGTAGCTTATAAATAATAAGTTTTGAGATTTATATTGAGATTTACAAAACAAAGAGATTGCCAGTCATGGCAATCTCTTTGTGGCTAAAAGAAATAGGAGGATATTTATGAAATTAAGAAGATTAGTTGCGGCTGTTATTGCTTCAACTTTTGCATTAAGTTCTACAGCTTTTGCAAAACTTCAAGTTGAAGATATTCAAGTGGTAAGCTTTGGCGAAAATGCACCTTTTTCAGATGTGGATATAAACACAGATGAGGGCAAGGCTATTTCCGTAATGTATGCAAAAGGCTACTTAAAAGGTTATGAAGATGGTACTTTTAAGCCATCAAATGGTATTACAAGAGCTGAACTTACAAGAGTTTTCAATCAGGTTTTCGGTTACACTTTAAATGAAAGTGTTGCTAGTAATATGAAAGATTTTACTGATAATACTGAAAAAGAGGCTTGGTATTATACAGATGTAAGAATTGCTCAAAGCAATGGTTATATCAATGGTTTTGAAGACGGTTCATTCCTTCCAAAGGCTAATTTTACAAGAGAGCAGACTTGTACAGTTATAGCAAAGGCTTGTAATCTTGAAAATAAGGAAATAGCTGTTGAAATTAATGACCAAGTATCTCAGTGGGCAAGAGAATATGTAAATATTAACTTGGCAAATGGTGTATTTGAACTTGAAAATGGTGGTATTTTCAGAGCTAAAGAGAATATTACAAGAGGAGAAGTTTGTAAGGCTTTAGTTAAGTTTGTAGATGGTACAATTAAGGTAAATAAGCCAAGTGAAACAACTACAGTTTCTGCTGTTGAAACTTCTACAGAAATTACAACTACTGATAAATCAGCTACAACTGAAAATTCTACAGAAACTACTACTAAGTCTTCATCAACTACTGCCGGTGGCGGCGGTGGCGGTGGTGGTGGCGGTGGTTCATCATCAAGTTCTACTGTTGAGCAAACTACAGAAACTACTACTATTACATCACCATCTGATATTAATATGAATGAAGAACAGGATGAAGCTTTAGCAAGAGTTATCAGACAGACTAAAAACGAATTTATACCTAGATTGTATAAATCTGAGCATTTAGCTATTGCTAATGTTATTTTAGATACCTTAAATACTTATTATAATGACCGTACTTATGATTTTACAAATGATATTAACACTGCTAAGTCTATGTATAAGGCTATGTCAAAAGATGACCAGAGTGTATTCAAAAATACGGCTATTTCAAGCTATGATATGGATGATATACAAATTTTAATGCCTATATTTGAAGCTTTTATTTAATATGAAGTATTTAAAATATATTTTTATAATTTTTACAATTTTTTGTATAGTTTTTATATGGTATCATTCTTTTCAAGACGGTAATGAATCATCTCTTGAAAGTCAAGGTGTTATGAATATTTTAAAAGTTATTTTTTCTACTTTTGGCTTACCTGATAATATAAGTGAATATGCACTTAGAAAAATGGCACATTTTCTTGAATTTTCAGGACTGGGATTTTTATTTACCTGTGATTTATATTTGTGGATTAAAAAACCAATTAAAGGTATGCCTTTAATATTATTTTTAGGACTTTTGGTTGGCTGTATTGATGAAACTATACAGTTATTTAGTGTTGGAAGGTCAAGTAAAGTTATAGATGTATGGGTTGACTTTTCTGGAATTTGTGCATCTGTAATAGTTACAGTTATATTAATTAGATTATTATTTAAAATTAATGTTTTAGGAGAAAGCAGGGCTTAAAAACAGCCTTGCTTTTTCTATTTTCCATAAAATTACTGTAAAAAAATGATAAATTTAAACTTTGTTATTGATATTATTTTATTAATATTATATAATTATATTAGAGATAAATTATATTGAGGAGGTATTTTATGGAACACAGTAACCCGATTTTACAAAATAACACAAGCCAAAAGAAGTTTTTTACCATTGGAGAAATTATGTTAAGGCTTACTCCTCCAAACTATGATAAAATTCGTATGGCTACAAGTTTTGAAGCAAGCTATGGCGGAAGTGAGGCTAATATTGCTCTTGGTCTTGCAAACCTTGGTGTAGACAGTACATTTTTCTCAGTAGTTCCTAACAATTCTTTGGGAAAGAGTGCTATAAGAATGTTAAGAAGTAATGATGTGCATTGTACACCTGTTATTTTATCAACTCCGGAGGAAACTCCTACTCACAGATTAGGCAGTTACTATCTTGAAACAGGCTATGGTATTAGAGCAAGTAAGGTAATTTATGACCGTAAACATTCTGCAATAACTGAGTATGATTTTAGTAATGTAGATTTGGACAGCCTTTTAGATGGTTATGATTGGCTTCATTTAAGTGGTATTACTCCTGCCCTTGGTAAAAATTGTGCTGACCTTATTTTAAATTCTTTACAAGTTGCTAAAGAAAAAGGTATGACAGTAAGTTTTGATGGTAATTTCAGAAGTGCTTTATGGTCTTGGGATGAAGCTCGTGATTTTTGTACAAGATGTCTTCCTTATGTTGATGTACTTCTTGGTATTGAGCCTTATCATCTTTGGAAAGATGAAGAAAATCATTTCCTTGGTGATTGGAAAGACGGAGTGCCTTTACAGCCAAGCTATGAACAGCAGGACGAAATATTCAGAAGATTTATTGAAAGATATCCAAATATTAAGTGTATTGCTAGACATGTAAGATATGCTCACAGTGGTAGTGAAAATAGCTTAAAGGCTTTTATGTGGTATGAGGGACATACTTTTGAAAGTAAAATGTTTACATTTAATATTCTTGATAGAGTAGGCGGCGGCGATGCCTTTGCCAGCGGTTTAATTTATGCTATGATTCATAACTATAAAGCTATGGATATGGTTAATTTTGCTGTGGCAAGTAGTGTTATTAAACATACTATTCATGGAGATGCAAATATTACTGATGATGTTAAGAGTATTAAAAATCTTATGAATATGAATTATGATATTAAGAGATAATACTTAATAAAAAAGCAGAGAATTTAAGGTTCTCTGCTTTTTCTATTCTTTTTCTGTTCTTTCTTCATAAGGTTCAAACTGACCTTTAAATAAATTATCCTCTATAATTCTTGCACAATCGGCAACACAGCCTCTACAGCTTCTAAGAATTTTTCCCTTAGTTGTAACTCCTTTTAATTCTCCGCAAATACAAGAACTATTTAATTTTTCAAATTCTCTTGTAAGGCTGTTTCCAACTGCCATAGTTGTAACTTTTGATTTTGGATTATCTAAATTTGCATCACTTTCCTTAAGTCCTGCAACCATAACCATACCACAAACAGCACCACAGGTTTCCATTCTTTTAGCTACACCAAGACCAAAGCCCTCGGCTAATTTAAAAACAGTTTTTTCATCAACTCCAAGCAAGTCAGCATAAGTACAGGCAACAGCCTGACAGCAGTTATATCCTTTTTCACTAAATCTAATTTTGGCATCTTTAACTCTTGACTTCATAAACACAGCCTCCTTTTAATTATCTAAAATCAGTATAGGACAAATTTTAAAAATTGTCAACTTGTGACGAATAAGCATAAATAATTTTATAAAAAACTGTAATTTATAAACTCTAAATCTCATAAACATATTATAAAGAAATTTATTTTAAGGAGTGCCTATGGAAGAAAATCTGGATATTAATAAAATTATAAATATGGTAAATATTGTAAAAAATTTATCATCTAATAATACTG
>JBJFFW010000070.1:0-6382 GCA_051892075.1 Lachnospirales bacterium | reverse complement strand
AATCAAGAAACCATTAATTACATAAACAGTTCAAAAGATTTATGGTCTGTTAATGTTTTTGCTGAAATAGCAGGAGAAACAATGTTTTTAGATAAGGATTTTATTGATAAATCAATTTCTTTAACAGAAGAAGAAAGAATGAGATTTATAATGGAGCTTGGAACATTTCCTTATATTAAACTTTATGACAGTCAGTCTAATTTCTTTTTGGCTAAGATTTTAAGAGATGATATAAATTCTGATTTCATTTTTTTAAAACTCATTAAAGAAGGTATTTTAATTAGAAACTGTAAAGATTTTCCATATTTAAGTGATAAATTTATCCGCTTTTGTATACTTAGCAAAAACAATAATATAAAACTTATTGATAATCTTAAAAATATTTTATCTAAGGGGGTTATTTAATTGAACAATAACGAACAGGTTTACGATTCACAACCATTTACTATGGAGGAGGCAATAAAAGAGGCTAAGAGATGCCTTAACTGTAAAAAGCCTATGTGTAAAACAGGTTGCCCTATTGAAAATGATATTCCTGATTTTATTCATCAGCTTTCAAGGGGTAATTTTGGTGAGGCAAGAAGTATTTTAGCTAATAAAACTAATTTGCCAGCTGTGTGTGGCAGAGTTTGTCCTCACGAAAAACAGTGCGAGGGTCATTGTGTTTTAAATCACAAAAATGCACCTATTAGAATTGGAAAACTTGAACAGTTTGTAGCCGATTTTGATGCAGATATGGAATTAATAAGAGAGAAAATTCCACCTAAAACAAGAGGAAGCGTTGCTGTTATAGGTTCAGGTCCTGCCGGTCTTACTGTAGCAGGTGATTTGGCTATGATGGGCTTTAATGTTACTGTTTATGAAAGCGAGGCTGAACCTGGCGGAGTATTATTATATGGTATTCCTGAATTTAGACTTCCAAAAGATGTTGTAAGACGAGAAACTAAGAGAATTTCTGAACTTGGTGTTACTTTCTTAACAAACAGAATTGTAGGACAGGATATTACTCTTGACCAAATGTTTGAAGAAGGCTTTGATGCTATATTTATTGGTACAGGTACAGCTATTGCAAGAGAGCTTGATATTCCTGGAAAGAATTTAAGAGGTGTTGTAAAGAGTCACTATTTCTTGAGAATGGTTGCCCTTTATAATAATAACAGCATTGAAAGAAAAGAAGTTCCTGTTAAAGAGGGAGAAAATGTACTTGTAATTGGTGCAGGTAATGTAGCTATGGACGCTTCAAGAACTGCTCTTAGAATGGGTGCTAAAAATGTTACTGTAGTTTACAGAAGCACTCCTGATACTATTACTGCTGAAAAGCTTGAATATGATTCTGCCGTAAGCGACGGAGTTAAATTTATGTGGAACACTTCTCCTTTAGAATACATAGGCGACAGAGAAGGCAAAAAGCTTGTAGGTCTTAAAGTTGACCAAGAGGGAAATGAGCTTATTATTCCTTGTGATAGAGTTCTTATTGCCATTGGTGCAAAGCCGGCTAAGAGAATTATATCTACTACTAAGGGTATTGAAGTTAATGACAACGGCTATCTTATTACTAGCCAAAAGCCTTATGGTATGACTACTCTTAAAGGCGTATTTGCCGGAGGCGATGTAGTTCATCAGCCTGCAACAGTTGTTCTTGCTATGAAAGAGGCTAAAAAGGTAGTTGAAGGTATAGCAAGCTATGTTGATGCTATTAAGCTTTTAGGTCTTAATAGAGAAGATATTTAAAATTAAATTTTTAATTGGGAATACATTTAAGTATTCCCAATTTTTATTTTTTAAAAGTATTTTATAATTTAAGCATAATTATTTTTATCATTATCTAAGTTCCTTTTTCTAAACCAATCATTAAATATTAATTTCCCAAAGGAAACCAAAGGCACAGCCAATGCCATTCCCAAAATCCCAAATAAATTTGCCCCTACTGCAAGAGCTATAATTACTATAACAGGACTTAACTTTGTGCTTTCCCCTACTACCCTTGGAGATATAAATACACTATCTACCTGTTGAAGTAAAAATATTGCAATTCCTGCATAGACACCTCTTAAAAAATTTCCGCTTAAAAAACCGCTTAAAACAGCAAGCACAAATCCAAGTATAGCTCCAAAATAAGGAATAACATTTAAAAACCCACAAATAACTCCCACAGGTATAGCAAAGGGAAGTTTTATAACAGATAGAGAAAAGCTAAAAAGTGCCGCCATAATTGAGGCATCTGCAAGTTGTCCTCTTATATAGCCTGAAAATGCCCTATTTAGATTTTTTAAAATGTATTCTAAAAAATTCACAATTTTTTTAGGAAATATTGATTTATAAATTGAAATTTTATATAGTATATTATTTTTATCCTTTAAAAAATAAATAGAAATTATAATTCCCAAAAGAAATTGAGTTACATATTTTCCATATTTATATATAATTTTTTTGTCAAAATCAAAATTAATACTATTTATATCAAATATTCCATACTTTACAAGATAACTGTTTACAAAAGCTATATTTTTATTAAAATTATCTATTTGAATATTTATTCCTTCTATTAAAGGATATTTAAAAAAATTTGTTATATTAATTATAACAGCTAAAATTATACCTAAAAATACTAAAAACAATATAAAAAAGGCTGCCGTAACAGACAGTCCTCTTTTAATATTATGAGATATAAAAAATTCCACCAGAGGATTTAAAACATAAGCTATTATAAAACCAATTATTATAACGGAAAATACAGATACAACATTTGAAACACCATTAAATACAGCCTTAAAAACTCCACTCATATTAAATAAGGCATAGCAAATTATATCTATGGCATTTTTAAAAATATAAATTACAATAAAAGTAAAAATAACATAAAAACATAGCTTAAAATAGCTTTTATCCCATGGCAAATTCATATTTTCCCTCTACTTTATACTTTCTAAAATTTTAAGAGTATAATTATAAACTCTGTTTATAGAGGAAATACTTGCTTTTTCTTTTGGAGTGTGAATATCATAAAGATTAGGTCCATAAGAAACCATATCCATATCAGGTATTTTTTCTGAAATAAGACCACATTCAAGTCCTGCGTGTACTGTTTCAACCTTAGGCTTACTACCATACATATTTTCATAAACAGAAATCATTAAATCCCTAAGTTTAGAATTAGGATTGTAAACCCAAGCAGGATAATCCCCTATAAAAGTAGTATTGCCACCACAAAGCTTTCCTAAACTTAAAATATTATTAAATATTAAATCCTTTTTGCTTTTAAGCTCACTTCTTACGGCACAAACTACTTCTACCTTACCTTTTTTGTGGCTTACAACACCAATATTATTTGAACTTTCAGCCATTTTTAAATCCATATTCATAGATAAAATACCATTTGGGCAAAGGGTAATAAAATTAATTACATTATCAACTGATTTTTCTGTAAAAACAAGGCTTGAATCAGTAATTTCTTCACATCTTATACTAATATTTTTATCTGTGTCAATATATTCTCTTTTAATAATAGCCTCAAATTCATCTACAATTTCTTTAACCTTTTCAATATCTTCACAACTTACAATAATTTGAGCCTCTCTTGGAATAGCATTATCCTTTGCCCCACCATGAATATCACAAAGACGGGAATTTGTATTATCAAGAACATATTTAGCACATCTTGCAGCTATAATATTTGCATTAGCTCTGTATTTATCAATATCAATTCCTGAATGACCACCTAAAAGACCTGAAATTATAATTTTAACATAGTTTTCATAAGGTGATTTTTCATATTCCACCTCAATATCAGTATGAGTTTTTCTTCCTCCTGCACAGCCTACAGTTAAAATTCCTTCTTCTTCAGAATCAATATTAAGTAAAATTCTGCCCTCAATATTTTTCTCATCAAGACTTCCTGCACCTATCATACCAACTTCTTCATCAGTTGTTATTACAACTTCAATAGGTGGGTGAGAAAGAGAGTTATCATCTAAAATAGCCATAGCAAAAGCTACAGCAATACCGTCATCAGCACCTAAAGTTGTGCCGTCTGCGTGAATAAAATCCCCCTCATAAATAACCTTAATAGGGTCTTTTAAAAAATCGTGAACAGTATCGTGGTTTTTTTCGCAAACCATATCCATATGACCTTGTATAACAACTGTAGGAGAATTTTCATAACCAAGACTTCCGCCTTTTTTAATTATAACATTATTTGCCTTATCCTGAATTACAAATAAATTTCTCTCCTTTGCAAAATCCACAAGAAAATCACTTACAGCCTTTTCATTTCCAGAACCTCTTGGAATTTTATTTATTTCTTCAAAAAAATACAAAACCTTATTTTCCATAAACTTCACCTCTATATAATTTTACCCTCCAATTACGGAGGGTATGTAAATTAATTCTTAAATGAATGAATAGGAGCAGGAATTCTTCCTCCTCTTTTAATAAATGCTTCACAGTTGTACTTATTTACAGGCATAACAGGAGCATAGCCTAAAAGACCGCCAAATTCTACAGTATCACCAACATTAGCACCAATAACAGGAATAATTCTAACGGCAGTAGTTTTATTATTAACCATACCAATAGCCATTTCATCGGCAATAATACCAGAAATTGTACTTGCTGATGTATCACCAGGAATTGCAATCATATCAAGACCAACAGAACAAACACAAGTCATAGCCTCAAGCTTTTCTAAAGTTAAGGCACCAGCATTTACAGAGTCAATCATACCATGGTCCTCACTAACAGGAATAAATGCACCACTAAGACCACCAACATAAGAACTTGCCATAACTCCACCTTTTTTAACATTGTCATTAAGCATAGCTAAAGCAGCAGTAGTACCTGGAGCACCTGCCATTTCCAAACCCATTTCATTAAAAATTTCAGCAATACTATCACCAACAGCAGGAGTTGGAGCTAAAGATAAGTCAATAATACCAAAAGGCACACCAAGTCTTTTGCTTGCCTCTAAGGCAACAAGCTGACCTACTCTTGTAATTTTAAAGGCTGTCTTTTTAACAGTTTCGCAAAGAGTTTCAAAGTCAGCACCTCTAACACTTTCCAAAGCTCTTTTAACAACACCTGGGCCACTTACACCTACATTTATAACAGCATCTCTCTCGCCTACACCATGGAAAGCACCAGCCATAAAAGGATTGTCCTCAACAGCATTACAAAATACAACAAATTTAGCACAAGCCATAGAACTGTTGTCCTTTGTTAAGAAAGCCATTTCCTTAATAATTTCGCCCATTCTCTTAACAGCGTCCATATTAATACCGTTTCTCGAAGTACCAACATTAACACTTGAACAAACTCTATCTGTAATAGATAAAGCCTCAGGAATAGAATTAATTAAATCCATATCACCTTTTGTGCAGCCTTTATGCACTAAAGCAGAAAAACCACCTACAAAATTAACTCCAACCTCTTTAGCTGCCTTATCTAAAGTCTTAGCAAGCTCAATATAAGCTCCCTGACCACAAGCACCACCAATAAGAGAAATAGGAGTAACTGAAATTCTTTTATTTACAATAGGCACACCAAATTCAGTACCAATCTGGTCACCAACCTTAACAAGATTAGATGCGTGTCTTGTAATTTTATCATAAACCTTACAGGTAAGCTTATTTACATCAGAATCTATACAATCCATAAGACTAATACCCATAGTAATAGTTCTTACATCAAGGTTAGCCTCTGAAATCATTTTATTAGTTTCCTGTACCTCACCATAAGAAATCATAATGCTACCTCCAAATTAAATTCTGTGCATAGAATCAAAAATATCTTCTCTTTGAAGCTTAATCTGCACACCAATTTCATTGCCAAGTTCATTAAGCTTAGCAACAATTTCTTCAAATCTGTGACAGCTCTTTTCAATATCAACAACCATCATCATATTAAACCAGCCTGAAACAATAGTCTGAGAAATATCTAATATATTAACACCTTCATCTGCAAGTGCCACACAAACCTTAGCAATAATACCAACTTGGTCCTTGCCTACTACAGTAATTATACCTTTCATTTATGTAATCCTCCTGAAAAATTAATAATCAGATTAATTATATCACACTAAAAAACATAATTCAATGATTTTTATTACTAAGCTTAATAATTTTCCATAAAAAAACAAAATCCCGATAATCTATGCACCATTATCGGGATTTTATATATTAACAGCATAACACATTAAAATTACTATACTGTTATATATTTAGTTATAAATTACGCATTGAGGAAATCAAAAACTTCTCCGTCGTAAGCTGTATTATTTTTTCTATATAATCATTAATATAAGTTAATATATTAATAACAATATATTTAAAAAAGAAAATAACTAAATGGCTTAGTATATATATTATGTGAACTATCCAAGCTTTTT
>JBJFFW010000069.1:0-6398 GCA_051892075.1 Lachnospirales bacterium | reverse complement strand
ACGAAAATTATTAAGTTTTACTGTTTCCTAAATGCTTTAAATATGATCACCTGCTTTGGTACCATTTGCTATGTTATAGAACATCCAATTCTTCTTGTCCAGGCAAAAAGTCTTGTTTGAACATTCCGACACAGAATTATCAATCAGTAAATTATCATTTAATAAAAATACCTTTATATATTGCTCTTGATTTAAACAATAACGCAGGCTTTCTGCTTTTTTACTCTTAGGCGGGACAGTACATTCTACAAGTTGTTGTTTTGCCTACACAAAGAATTTCTCAACAAGCGGCTTAATTTCTTCCTGTCGCTTTTGAAGACATTTCTCTGATGTCAACTCCTTAAGTTTTTCGTCAGCATTATAAAACTTATCGATTTTTTGTAATACCATGTATACAACCTACTGTTTGACTTCCTCTAAATCTTTTTTATCAGCAGCCTTAACTACATCAGCAAGCCCTCGTCTGGCATGGGCCCAGCAATTCGCATTTGTTACCTCCGGCAGCTTTTATCCACCAAATGGTATTGCAAAATATTACAAGAACGCCTTTACACTCCTTGTAAAACCCCAAGGAAATGTGATGATCTCGACCCTTTGGATATTCATAAATAAATATTTGTCGATTTTTATAAAACCCTCCTGAGCAGTGTACCCATATATAACATTACTGTTTGTATATGTACTTTCCTTAATCACCTGCGTGGGAACTTCACCTGACAGTGTCACAGGCAGTTTTAAAAGTTCCTGTTTCATTCGTTCAACAAGCGGTGTGAAGTACTTGTCTAAACATTTGATGAACCAATTAGACATAGTCTGTCTTGATATATTCACACCATTATATTTAAACCCCTGTTCAACTCTGTTAAGTGCAGAAGAGTTTACTTAACATTAAAAATGGATGCAAGCAATGATAAGGAAATAATGCTGTTTCTGAGCAAGTCCTTTGGGCTTTCTTAGCGCATAAATTAATCCTGATAGTCGCCGACTGTTCCTACATATACATCAACTGTATGTATTTCGATTGTCCATAATTCAGACTCGTGACGGAGTCTTATATAAGTTTCATCAGGCATACGGTGCCAATTCCCTTTGTCATAAAAAGCATCAAGCTGTTCATTCGATACGCTTTAAGAAAAAAGTATATCCTCAGGAAAATCTTTTAGATTAATATTCCTCTATCCTTTTACTTTCTTTCTTTTATTCAATAACGGAATCACTTCATCAGTCTTAGGTTAGGCAACAAGCTTATTATACATGGCATCAACCCCATCAAAAAATGAAATCTGTCCATCAATCCCACTTAAGGTTTCGGTACATCTGCCATAACGGTAGTTGTTTGCAATACACACCTGCTAAATGAGCCTTTCAACATTCTCACTCGGGGTATTAAGCTGTCCTTGCATCATAAGCACTGTGATGATAAATTCCTCACGGCTGTAGTTATAAAGCTCCCCTCTCAAACGTGTTTTGATTGTATTTATCACCGATAATCATGGATAATCCGTCGATACCTTTTCTAAGGTCAATAGTGCTACACGCAAGCACAACTCGACGGATTTCGGCAGTATTTTCAAGTATGGACAACCTCCTTTAAGATTCTTGATAACAAGCTATCAGAGATTTCATTAGAAATCTCAATTGTAAGTTCATTACATTTGATAACAGCAGTTAGGTTACCAGTAAACTCGATAGACTGTGAAATAGCATTCGGTTCCACTATGTTCGAAATCGTAACTTCAGCAAAAGCAACTTCGGTACCTGTACTTGTCGATATAGCTGTGAACTGCAGTTGCTCATAGATTTCTTTGCGAAATTTATGAAGCCAGTAATAATAAGCTTTTTCTTTTATACCGTTGTCATAAAGCTTCTTTTTGACAGTAATGTCGTCTGATCTTTCCTGATATTGAGTAATGATATTTAACCAGTTCACACGACTTATACTGTGAGTTGATTGATCCATGATGTTTTCCTCCTCTATAAAGCTAGTAGTTTTTTCGTATTTTTTATAGTGTCTCATAATAAGGCTAACTGTTCAAGGCGGATGGTTTGGCATTTACATATCTTTTGTAAACTTATCATTGTTGTTTTATATAATATATTTTTCATCGCTAATATTCAAATAATACATAAGTATATCGCTTTTTTAAATTATACATATAAAAATCCTGTAACTCTTTTAGTTACAGGATCAATAAAATGTAAAATTCAATTTTGACCTACAATGTATAAAATACATAATAGCCTTTGAGACTAAACTTTCTCAATTACACAATTATGTTTTTTTGTTTCTCTACTGTAATTTATTCCTACTAAAAGCAAATTTTCCTTATATTCACTTAAAGCATCAATATACTCCTTATTCTTAATTTGTTCTATAGCACCCACAGCAGTTTTATCATATTTAAGCTCAACAACTATTGCCGGTTTATTTACATTTTTTCTTGGAACAAAAACAATATCAGCAAACCCCTTTCCACTTGGAAATTCTCTTATAATTGTATAGTCATTTCTTGCACTATAATAAGCAATATTTATCACACAACTTAAAGAATTCTCATCATTATACTTCAATATTGAAGTCGTATCCCTATGGACTTTATCTATTTCCTTAGCTACTTTATCAGCTTCAAGATTTAATGTAGCATTAAGTAAATTATTAGAGTTTTCTATTGCTCTTGCAATTTCTGATAAATCTCCTTGTTTTACAGACCTTAAAAACTCAGCTCTAACTTCTTCATTTGGAATAAAAACTTTAGCACTTTCGCTATCATAAGATAAATAGCCTAAATGTATAAGTAATGTCAACACATCATCTTTTGTCTTAAAAGTAGTCATATCATTCTGGAATGTTTTTGTATCTATTTTACAACTTTCACCACTAAGCATCATAATAATATCGTCTTTTAGACCATCCATATTCATATCAATATATATTTTTAATGCTTCATAAGTTTCTGTGCTAGTCCAATAGCTTAAAAATTCTCCATTAAGCATAGCATCAACAACTGATTTAGGATTGTATATATGTTTATACTCTTTGAGTGAATATCCATCGTACCACTTTTTTGTTTCTTCAAAATCAAGATTATATTTGCCACAAAGCTCCTTAACTTCATTATCAGTAAAACCAACATATTCGGCAAGTCTTTTTGGCTCAATCATAGAAAACTCGTCAAACATATTTAGTGCAGAATGTGTACCATATTTTTTAATAGGTAATATACCTGTCATATATGCTAAATCAACATAGCTTTGATCTTTTAACAAATCTCTTAAAAAATCAAGATATTTAGTTTGAGTAGTAGTATCTTGCTGCTTTTCCCTAAATATACAATCCCATTCATCTATTATAAAAATAAAAGTATTTTTTGTATTAGCAAAAATATTTTCAAGAGCAACTGACAAATATTTTTCATTATTTCCAATATAATCTCCATATACAACTTTAAGTTCATTTAAAACAGTTTTCTGCAAATAATCAACTAAGTTATCAGCTCTATCGACTCTGCTCAAAAATCTCTGCATATTTAGAAAAATAACATTATGCTTATTTATATTTTTTTCGTAGGAAGAATCTTTTGCTATCTTAAACTTATTAAATAAAGCTTCTGAATTACAACTTTTATCATAATATGCTGATAACATATTAGCTGTTGTAGATTTTCCAAATCTTCTTGGTCTACTTATACAAATAAGTTTCTGATTAGTGCCAAGGACTTTATTTGTATATGAAATTAATCCTGTTTTGTCTACATATATTTCAGAATTAACAGTTTGTGTAAAAAGTAGATTCCCTGGATTTAGATAAACTCCCATAATAATTCTCCTTTACTTGATTTTCTTATTATAATAATAACATATAAGATTATTTCTTTCAAGTAATGTATTGACAATAGTTTTTTATTCTATTTATAACTTATTAAGCTCCTCCATCATAGCCCTTCGTTTTTTATAGATAGCCTTCCACCTATCGACTATATCATTAACAACCTCTTTTCCACCCTCTATTTTCTTCATATCACGAAGTATTAAAACCCATTCTTTATAATGGTTTCTATCTGCTACACGCTCTGCCATTTTTTCCAACTCATATTTATATTTTTTAAGAACTTCAGAAGGATACAGTTTAATTAGAACACTTTTATATTTATCTAGTTCATACAATCCACTTGAACCTATAACATAACTTAAAAGTCTATCATAGAGCTTTTCTTCTTTATAAAATTCTGCAACAATAGGTTTGTTTTTCAATCCATTAAACAAAACTTCTCTTTTTTCTAACCATTCTTCATTAGAATATTGTTTTTTAAGTTCATTATATAAATTAAAATCTCTGCCATAAAATATAAGCTCCCAAAGAAAACTAACATATTTTTTAGTATCACCTATAGTCTTATATATATCTTTAAGTCTATATTTGTAATCAGAGACAAGTCCAGGATAAGCCGCATCGATTTTTATGCTTTCATTTAAAATTTCAATAGCTTTGTCATATTCTTTTCTTTTGCAATATTCATTTATACAAAACTCTCTAGCATCAGGCAATTTCCAATGTTTTATGCAATAGTCAATTCTTTCACCAACACTTATATTTTTCATTTCCATAAGCCTAATATGTTTATTAAACCAAGCTCTTGCACTATAATAGTTACTCCATTCATTAATATTAATTTCAAACTCTCTTAACATTTTATCAGTAAAATCAAGATTTCTAATAATAAATTCTTCTTCTTCAAATTCATATATTAAAATATCCTCAATGCTATCATCGAAGAAATCAGTATAATTTTCCTTAGTATACTCAATTAGCGCTAAATAAACCTTTTCTTTCATACAAATATCAGATTTTGAAATAATATGCCTTATAATATCACAACATTTACTTAAAATCATACCTATTCCACCATCTGAATCATCAATATCAATATTACCTACTAATTTTAGAATATATATTACTAAATCAAAGGACTCCTCTAAATATCCTTTGTCTACAAACATATTTATATTATCATTTATAATAATATCTAAAATATCACAAGAAAAATCCCAAGCTGACCTATAATCAATAAATCCATGTCTGTCTGAATAACTATCTATGATACAATTAATTTCATTTTTTAATTTCTTGACATCTTCTCTACTAACTTCCGTTGAAATCATATTTTTAAATTTGAGAAAAAGCCTATTGCTATTTTTAAGTATATCTGTTAGAAAAGCTCTGACAACACCTTCATCTGCACTATTTACTATATTATCTATACTTTCGTAACTGGTACTTTCTTTATCATAATTTTCATATTTATATAAAACAGCAGCCATGTGTTTACAATTACTACCACCTTCAGCATAAGGACAGGTACAGTGCATATCTGTAATTTCATCATTTTCAATTTCTATTTCAACATCATATAAATCATAACCTGAAACTTGAGCAATTATATTGTTTTCTGATACTTCAAAATCACAAACAGCTCTATCTGCATAATAGTCATATCCTCTTTCTAAAATATGGCTTTCAAATAGTCTTTTCCACTCCATAGTACCAGCCCCTTTTTTTATATAGTTTTTCACTTTTGAATTATAGTTTACTTAATAGAAAGAGCTCCAAGTTTTAAAAGCTCCATATTACCTTCATAAATTTTATTATCCCAGCAATAAACAGGACAATATTTATTTTTTATTGCCTCTGTTGCACCATTCCAAGTACCACCCTTTTTAAAATCAGATTTTACAACTATAGTTCCATTAGATTGAGCATAAATATATTTATTTCTCGTCATAGCCATACCTATATTAAATCCTGCATCAGGCTTAGAAGCTGACATAATAAGAAGTTTATTATCCAAAACAGCTTTTATAGTTTCCTTATTTTTTATTTTTTTAATTAATGAATCAGAAATATATTCAACACATACATTCCCATTACTAATGGAAGTATCTCTGGCTATTGTATCTACACCTTTAGCTCCACCTGAAACAACTCCATATCCTTTTTCATTTATAACTTTAACCATTCTCTCAGTAAATTTACAATCTTTATCAGATATACTTCTTGAGCCTACAAATCCTATTAATTTTCTATTTGCAAGTTCTAAATCTCCTACATAATAAAAAAGAGGCGATGAATATTTTTCAATTTTGTTTTTTAACATTTTAGGGTAATCATCATCAGCTTTTGTAACAATATTAATTCCCATACTTGAATATTTTTTAATTTCTAACAAAAGCCTCTCACTTCTATTAATAAGCCTTTTTATTCTTTCAATATCACTTTCGGAAAAATCTAGTTTTTCCCTAAAATCTAAATCACTAAATTTCAAAATTTCATAAGGCTCTATTTTACTCAAATTAAGTTTTTCATAAAGCCTATTCCATTCACTTAATTTATAGGGTTTAAC
>JBJFFW010000068.1:0-28234 GCA_051892075.1 Lachnospirales bacterium | reverse complement strand
AGTCATTATCACCATATTCAACAGATACTAATTCACTGTCAGCTTCCCAAAAAAAGAACTGTCTTTTAGTATATCTGTAATCAATATCAGTATAATTTCCAAGTTCATTAATAGTTGGCATAATCTTAGATTTATCTGTATATAAAGATATTCTTGAATTTTCATTATTATATTGAGATAAATTATATTTTACAATAGGCAAAACCCCTATTATGTAAAAAAAACTAAATATTGGTATTACCAAAATTATTATTGCAATAATTCTTTTTAGTAAGGATTTTGCAGATTTTAATATTTTAATAAGCACAATCAAAACAATTAAGGATAAAATTCCACTATAAAAAAGACACATAAAAATTGATAGAAAAAACAAAACTATTTCATTCATAAATAACCACCCAACCATTTTTATTTAACTATATCATTTAGTTCTATATCAGTCAATAACATTTAATATTTTTAAATTTCATATTTACATTTTATATTCTTTGTTGTAAAATTATCTTTTGGAGGTTAGAAATATGTCAGATAAACAAAATTTTTTTACAAAGCCTATTAATATTCTTATTTTGGCAGCTATTGCCACAGCTTTATGGGGAAGTGCAATACCTGTAATTAAAATAGGATATGAGGCTTTTAATATTACAGACAGCGGTGTTGAAGTTAAGATTTTATTTGCAGGAATTAGATTTTTACTTGCAGGTATTTTTGTTATAATTTTTTACACTATTCAAAACAAGCATTTTGAACTGCCAAGAAAAGATGAATACAAAAAAATTGTGTTACTTGGTCTTGTTCAGACAACTATTGAATACATATTTTTCTATTTGTCACTTCTTTATTTAACAGGTGTTAAAGGTTCAATTATGAACAGTATAGGCAACTTTTTTGCTGTTATACTTGCTCATTTTGCTTTTAAAAATGACAAAATAAATGCTAAAAAATTTATAGGCTGTTTGCTTGGATTTAGTGGTGTTGTAGTATGTTGTTTTGAAAAGGGATTTGATTTTTCATTTACATTTAAAGGTGACGGATTTATATTAATTGCAGCTTTTTGTTTTGCCTTAGGCTCTGTTATTACAAAATTTGTTACTCAAAACTCAAATTCTGTTAAAATTACAGGCTGGCAGTTAGGTTTTGGTGGACTTTTGCTTGTAATAATTGGTTTAATAATGGGAGGAAAGCTCTCTATTCCAAGTTACTATGCCTTATTTATACTTATTTATTTAGCTCTTTTATCATCAGCAGCCTTTTCAATTTGGGCAATACTTTTAAAACACAATCCTGTTGGTAAAATTTCTGTTTATTGTTTTTTAAATCCTGTTTTTGGAGTAATATTATCCGGAATTTTACTGGGAGAGGATATATTTAATATAAAAACATTAATTGCCCTTGTAATGGTAAGTATCGGTATTTATATTGTAAACTACACTAAAAACGAAAAAAAATGAAAACATACAGAAAAATATTAATTTCACTAATTCCAATTTTAATTGCTTTAATTATCTTTGTAAAAATAAATATTAATGAAATTGTGGCTTTAATTCCTAAATGCCCTTACTACAGCCTTTTTCATATTTATTGTCCAGGCTGTGGCTCTACAAGGGCTGTTATGAGTTTACTTAAAGGTGATTTTATTCTTTCTTTAAGATGTAACCCTGCAATAATAATAGGAATTATAATTATATCAATAATTTATTTAGAGCTTATTTTTAATAAAAAAATACTATCCAAAAACAAAATATTTTGGATAGTATTTTCAATAATTTTAATTTTATTTTATATATTAAGAAATTTCATACCTATTTTAGAAATACCTATTTAATAATAACAGTTAAAATTAATAGTTCCATAAAACACTATTAAAACAATACTTAATATAACTCCAATCCCACCCATAACTATACCTGCAATAGCCATACCTTTGCCATCATATTTCTGGCTAAGTGATACACAGCCAAGCACAAGACCAACTATACTAAATAACAATCCGCAATAACAGCACAAAAGTCCTAATATACCAAGAACCATTGATGCAATAGATATACCAATATATCCGTTGCCCTCTTTTTCTTTAATTTCAGTTTGAGTTTCACTATTAAAAGAATATGGCTGACCCGGTATAGGGTGGATAGGCTCTTTTTTATTTTCTTCATTATAATTATTGTTTAAATCATCCATAAATTTCACCCCTTAGCTTATTATATAATAATCATAACATATATTTTAAAAAGTGTAAATCTTTTTTAACAAAAAAAGGTAAGGAAGTAAATCCTTACCTTTAATATTATCTTGGCAATTCAATTACAGGCTTTTTTCTGTTTTGCTTATAAAGTACAAACTTTCTGCCCTTTACTTCAACTACTTCTGACCTTGTTCTTTCACCCATTATATTAGCTACATCTCTAACATCTTCAAAACAGTTATCAAGAACACTAACCTTTATAAGCTCTCTAGCCTCTAAAGCCTCACTTGCACTTATTATTACCTCTGGAGCAGGACCTGCCTTGCCAACGGAAACAACGGGTTTAATCTGTGAAGCAAGCTTTCTTAAATATGCTCTTTGTTTACTTGTCATATTGCACCACTCCTTAATGATAAAATTCAAATTCAAGGTCATAAATCTTAACGGTATCGCCCTCATTTATGCCCTTTTCTTCAAGTGCAGAAATAATGCCTTTTTCTCTTAAATATCTCTGGAAGAAGGCAAAGCCCTTTTCAGTATCAATATTTGTATAACCCATCATCTTTTCAACACCAACACCCTCTACAACAAAATAGTGTTCACTTGGTCTTGAAATAGTAAATGGTTCAGTATCTATAACTTCATTATCAGCAAACTCATCGTATTCTTCTTCAAATACAATATCCTCAGGATAATCCTTTAAAATATCTGCCACAACCTGTAACATTTCATCAAGTCCTGTGTTTGTGGCTGCTGAAATAGGAAATACTTTTATAGACTCGCTTTCATACTTAGCCTTAATTCTTTCAAAATTTTCCTCTGCTTCAGGAATATCCATTTTATTTACTGCAATAACTGTAGGACGCTTTGAAAGTCCCTCTTTGTACTTTTCAAGCTCCTCATTTATTTTTTCAATATTTTCAATAGGGTCAACACCCTCTAAGGCTGCACCGTCTACAACATGAATAAAAACCTTAGTTCTTTCAACATGTCTTAAAAATTCGTGACCTAAACCAATTCCCTCACTTGCACCCTCAATAAGTCCAGGGATATCAGCCATTACAAAATCCTCACCCCAACGGCTTCTAACTACACCAAGATTTGGTGATAAAGTTGTAAAATGATAATTTGCAATTTTAGGATTGGCATTTGTAACCATTGAGAGAAGTGTAGACTTTCCTACATTTGGAAAACCAATAAGTCCTACATCAGCAATAAGTTTAAGCTCTAAAATAACATCATATTCTTTTGATGTTCTTCCTCTTTCGGCATATCTTGGAGCCTGACGGGTAGGAGTTGCAAAATGCTGATTGCCTTTTCCGCCTTTTCCGCCTTTAATTAAAACCTTAGTCTGACCCTTTTCAGTCATATCAGCCATTACCTTACCACTTTGCGCCTCTCTTATAACTGTACCTACAGGCACTTTAATTATAACACTTTCACCATCAGCACCGGTACAGTTTCTCTTAGCTCCGTCCTCTCCAGGCATAGCCTTAAACATTCTTTTATATCTAAAATCCATAAGGGTGTTAATGCCCTCATCTGCAACAAATATTACATCTCCGCCTTTTCCGCCGTCGCCACCGTCAGGGCCACCATGAGTAATATATTTTGCTCTATAGAAACTTACAGCACCATTACCGCCGTTACCACCTTTAATATGGATTTTTACTCTATCTACGAACATATAACTCCCTCCTTCTATCATAAAAAAACTGACCTAAATATATAAGTTCAGGTCAGTTTTGTTTTAAATTATTGCTAATTATTCAGCGATTGGGTATACAGAAACCTGCTTTTTGCTTCTGCCTAATCTCTCATAGCTTACCTTACCGTCAACAAGTGCGAATAAAGTATCATTGCCACCCTTACCAACATTAGTACCAGGATGAATCTTAGTACCTCTCTGAGTGTAGAGAATATTACCAGCCTTAACAAACTGACCGTCTGCTCTCTTAGCACCTAATCTCTTAGATTCGGAATCTCTACCGTTCTTAGTAGAACCAACACCCTTTTTGTGAGCGAATAACTGAAGGTTAATTCTTAACATTTCTTGCACCTCCTAATCGAAAACTTTAATATCCTTATTATAACTTTCTTCAATAGATTTTAAACCTAATATAAGGCTTTCAAGTAAAAGCTCTGCTTTACCCTTATCATCAAACTCCACAATCTTAAAAACTGCATCTCCGCCCATTTTTGCACATTCAAACTTAAAATCTGCATCTGTAAAAACTTCAATACTGTTTACACAGTTAAGAAGTAATATAGAAACTGCTGAACACACAATTTTATCACCATGGTTTTTAATATCTACACCATAAGCCTTATTATTATCTCTTAAAACTTTTACCTTAATCATTAGCCATTGATTTTTTCAATCTTTAACTTAGTGAAAGGCTGTCTGTGACCGTTCTTCTTGTGGAAGCCCTTCTTTGGCTTATACTTGTAAACGATAACCTTCTTAGCCTTACCGTCGCCAATAACTGTAGCTTCAACACTTGCACCAGCAACAACTGGAGTACCAACAGTAATGCTATCACCATTAGATACAGCTAAAACATTATCAAAAGTATACTTTGAATCAGCCTCAACGCCTAACTTTTCAACAGTAATAATATCGCCTTCGCAAACCTTATACTGCTTACCACCTGTTTCAATAATTGCGTACATCCTCGTACACCTCCTTATAGAGAACTCGCCGAATTTGGTGTGGACAAGCCAACTTTAAACCTACTCGTGCGGCATAACATACGAAGTATAACACAGAATAAGCCTTATGTCAATAATTTTATAAAAAATATTTAATATTTTTAGTGTTTTTTCCTTGTTTGATTTTATTTTACCAATTTCTACTATATTGACTTAAATCATTAAAAAAGGTATACTATAATTAATATGTATACGGGGGTAAGTTTATGGATAATGTTTGTGTTATTGCCTTTACGGCAAAGGGCATTGAGCTTGCAAAAAAATTAAATATAGGTGATGTGTTTACTTATTTTAAATATAGTGATGATAAAAACAGTTTTCACTCTATTAAAGAAATTATGGCTATGTGCTGGGAAAAATATAGGGGAATTATATTTATTTCAGCCTGTGGAATTGCAGTAAGGGCCATTGCTCCTTATGTATCTAACAAAATAAATGACCCTGCCGTTGTAGTATGTGATGAAAAGGGGAATTATGTTATTTCTCTTTTATCAGGTCATATTGGCGGAGCAAATGACCTTGCAAAAAAAATTGCAAAAAAAACAAAGGGTACTGCCATTATTACAACAGCTACAGATGTGTTAGACAGATTTGCCGTTGATATGTGGGCTAAGAAAAACAAATTTGTTTTAAAAGATATGAAAATGGCTAAGGAAGTTTCATCAGCCGTTGTAAATGGAGATAGAGTTGGATTTGTGGGAGATATAAAGTGTCCTGATGGCTTATGTGATAGTAAGGATTGTAAAATTGGGATTTTTTTAGGTCACACAATAGAAAAACCTTTTAAGAAAACTCTTATTCTTGCAAAAAAATGTCTTGTTGTAGGCGTAGGCTGTAAAAAAGATACTCCTTTTGAAAAAATTAAAGAGGCTTTTGACAGACTTTTTAATGAATATAATCTTAATCCCGATTCTGTTAAAATGATTTCAAGTGTAAGTGTTAAGGCTAATGAAATTGGAATTATGAAGCTTGCAGAAAATCTTGATGTAACTTTTGCAACTTATTCAATAAACTATTTAGGAAAAATTAATGGCAATTTTTCTCACTCTGAATTTGTAGAAAAAACAATAGGACTTGACTGTGTATGTGAGAGAGCAGCTCTTGCTAAAGGGGGTAAGCTTATTGTTCCAAAACAAATTTATGAGGGAGTAACTTTAGCAGTTGCTAAAATATGAGGTAGAATATGTTATATGCAGTAGGACTTGGTGCAGGTGGAAAAACCACAATGACACCAAGAGCAATAGAAGTAATTGAAAATTGTGATTTGGTTGTAGGTTATACAACTTATATTGAGTTAATAAAAAATGATTTTAAAAATGCTAATTTTTTTGAAACTCCTATGACTAAAGAAGTTGAAAGATGCAGTTTTGCTGTGGAAAAAGCTTTAGAGGGATTAGATGTATGTGTAGTATCAAGTGGTGATAGTGGTGTTTATGGTATGGCATCACTTCTTTATGAGCTTTGCAAAGATTATGACATTGAAATTGAGGTTGTGTGTGGTATAACGGCTGCCATAAGTGGTGCAAGCCTTCTTGGGGCTCCAATAAATCACGATTTTGCCATAATAAGCCTTAGTGATTTACTTACACCTTTAAATCTTATTATGAAAAGAATTGAAGCCTGTGCCATGGCTGATATGCCTATTGTTATTTACAATCCGTCAAGTAAAAAAAGAGCTGATTATTTGAAAAAAGCCTGTGATATAATTTTAAAATATCAAAAAGAAGATACTGTATGCGGATATGTTAAAAATATTTCAAGAAAGGGCGAAGAAGCTAAGGTTTTGACCCTTTCTAAGTTAAGAGATTTTAATGCAGATATGTTTACAACAGTTTTTATTGGAAATTCAACTACCATTAACATTAAAGGGAAAATGGTAACACCAAGGGGATATAAAATATGATAAATATTATGTTATTTGCCGGTACTACAGAGGGCAGAGAACTTTGTGAAAAATATGAAAATGAGAATATTTTAATTGATGTATATACAGCTACGGAATATGGTGGGGAGCTTTTGCCTGAAAGTAAAAATATAAGAATACACAGCGGAAGACTTGACAAAGATGAAATAGCAAAAGAAATTAAAAGACTTGACCCATTTTGTATAGTAGATGCAACTCATCCTTATGCTGCTGAAATAAGCAAAAACCTAAAGGAGCTTTCAAAAGAAAAGTATATAAGGCTTTTAAGAGAGGAAGCTCCAAAGGTAAAGGCTCTTTATGCCGATAATATTGAAAAAGCTATATCCATTGTAAATAAAACCAAGGCAAATGTACTTATTACAACAGGCTCAAAGGATATTGAAAAATATACTCAAATTAAAGATTATAAAAACAGATGTGTTATAAGAATGTTGCCTGATGAGGAAAATATTAAAAAGGCTTTGGAACTTGGCTTTTTAAGAGAAAATATTATTGCAGAAAAAGGTCCTTTTACAGCTAAAGATAATATTGAGCATATTAACAGATATAAAATTAAGTATCTTATTTCAAAAGAGTCCGGTGAAGCAGGTGGTTTTACTGAAAAATATTATGCTTGCCGAAGTGAAAACGCAGCAATGATTGTTATAAAAAGACCTGTTGAAGAAGGCTATAAGGCTAATGAGGTTTACAGCATAATAGACGAGGTAATGGAGCAAAAAAGAATTTATATTGTAGGAATAGGTCTTGGAAATCCTGACACTATGACCCTTGAGGCTTGTAAAGCAATAGAAAATTCTGAATTTATAATAGGCTCTAAAAGAATGATTGATGCCGTAAACACAAAGGGTAAAGATATATGTTATGAATACAACAGCGAAAAAATAAAGGAAATTATAGAGCTTAAAAACTATAATAAAATAGCCGTTGTATTTTCAGGTGATGTGTGTATTTATAGTGGAGCTATTAATTTGTCAAAACTTCTTAAAGGATATGATGTTAGAATTATACAAGGTATTTCTTCTGTAACATATCTTGCCTCCAAACTTGGAATTAGCTGGGCAAATTCTAAGGTTGTATCTTTACATGGAAGATATGAAGATTATATAAATACAGTTAAAGAAAATAAATCTGTGTTTATTTTAACATCAGGAAATATAGGTGAAATTTGCCAAGGATTTTTAGATAATAATATGGACAAGCTTCATATTTGTATTGGTGAGAGATTATCCTATGATGATGAAAAAATTTATGCAGGTTTTCCCGATGAATTTAAAGACAAGGAATTTGACAATGTTTCAATAATGTATGTTGAAAATCTAAACTATGGCAAACCTCTTAATATGTTAATTGAAGATGATAAATTTATAAGAGGAAATGTGCCTATGACAAAATCTGAAATCAGAACTCTTGTGTTATCTGAACTTGATTTAAAAACAAATTCCATTGTATATGACATAGGTGCAGGCACAGGCTCAATAAGTATAAGCTGTGCTAAAAATTTAACTTCGGGAATTGTTTATGCCATTGAATGTAATGAAGAAGCTGTAGAGCTTATAAATAAAAATGCCAACAGATTTAATATTAACAATTTGGAAATTATAAAGGGTATGGCTAAAGATGCAATTCCTCTTTTGCCTGATTGTGACAGTGCCTTTATAGGTGGAAGTAAGGGAGAACTTGAAGAAATTGTAAGACTTCTTATGGAAAAGAAAGTAAAAACTATTGTTATGACGGCAATAGCCATTGAAAATATTGTCAAAATGTTAGACCTTGCAAAATTATACAAATTTGAGTATAATATAAAACAAGTAATGGTTTCAAGAGGCAAAGCTGTAGGTGATATTACAATGCTTATGGCAGAAAATCCTATTTATATTATAAAGTGCAGATTAGGAGGTAGCTTATAATGAAAAAGTTTTTGGTCTTTTTGGTATGTGGTCTTATGCTTACAGGCTGCGGAAGTATTAATGATGATGAAAATATGGAAAGCTCTACATCTACTACAGAAGAAACGACTGTGGAAGTTTTTGATGTTAGAAAAATTTTTAGTGAAGAAGAAAGTACAGAAATTTCAACTGATGATGAAATTATACACCCTGTCACTAAAAATGATAACAATGACAAAAAAGAAAATAAAAATTCTGACAAAACAGACGAAGATTATAACCCTGAAATAAGTAAGCCTTCACCTGTTGAAAATGTAAGCAATGAAATTTTTATTGATGTTTGCGATGCTGTAAGGGATAACTGTAATTCCGGTGCTAATGGAAACGGACAAAATATTCTTTCAAGTTCTAAATCTCTTGCTAAAACAAATGAAGAAAAAACCTATGTTAATACAGCCATAAATTTAATAAATTCTTACACAAGACTTAATGACTGCCGAAACAGAATGTATGAAAATAATGACTTGGCAAGTGATGATGATATTGCACTTCTTACTAATATTGAGGAGGGTTTAAGTGCCAATGTTGAAATTTTCTTAAATACAGATACCACTTCTGTTATGGATTCTAATTTTGCATATAACAATGAGCTTGATAATCTTGAGTTATCTCTTAATAATAAATAAAATAAAATTGGGGTTGTTTTAGGGTGTTTATCCCTACAACCCCAATTCTTTTTCTTTGATAAGAAAAAATCTTTAATAGCTAGATAGGTAGGCTCTAATAAATATTTTACAAGTCCAATACTTAATATAATAAAACCTATGAATGTTCCTATTTTTTATATTATCCCCTCTTATCATCATAAAACCAAACTCTACATATCTATACCCCTAAAATATTAATCATCATAATTTTCCCATTTGCCTGAAAGGGTAGGAGAAGAATGACCTGTTTTTTTACCATTTTCATCATAATGATTATAGCCACAAAGACCTTTACTTGTTGAGCCTGTTTTATTGCCATAATTATCATAGTGATTATAGCCAAATAAACCCTTTGAGGTAGAGCCTGTTTTGTTGCCATATTTATCATAGTCTGTATAGCCACCAAAAATATTAGGACTTGACTTTCCTGTTTCATTACCATATTTATCATAGTGATGTATGTTTCCAAGCCAATCCTTACGGCTGTATCCGTTATCTGCCATAGTATAACCCCCTTGAAAAAAATATGCTTATCTTTGTTACAAGTAAAATATACTATAAACGGTGTACAATAAAAAGGACTATGTAAAATAACTTTTTACATTTTTTCAAGACTTTTTTCAAGTTCTTTTAATGCCTTTGGTATTTCCTTTGAAAAATCCATATACCAATTATATGTTTCTAAAATATATCTTCTTTTAAAATTATCATCAGCACAAATGGCACTTCTTAAATTATGAAGTCTGTCAGCTCCCTTAACAATATAAGCCATATTATTTTTTTTGATATTTTCCGTATAATCTTTCATATTATAAGGCTTTACCTTAGTAAGAAGCTTCACAGCCTGTAAAATTTCATTATTACCAAACTTTAATATTTCTTCTTCTGTAGCATCAGTATCTTCAAGTAAATCGTGAAATAGAGCAGTTATCTGATAATTGGTATCATATCCCATATTTTTTACTATTTGACAAACAGCTATGGGATGAGTTATATACTCCTCTCCTCCAATTCTAAATTGACCCTTGTGTTTTTTTGTTGCAAATTCAAGAGCCTTTTCTAATCTATAATTATCCTCCATAAAAAACCTCCTAACCTAATATGATTTTTACAACATCTTTTAAATCAATTAAACCGTCATTATTATAATCAGCAGCTTTTCTATTAAAAATGCTGTCATAATTGATATCCGAAACATATTTAAGTACAAATGAAGCATCTTTTTTATCTATAATTTCATTCATATCTACATCACCATAGGTGAAAGGTATTTCAACAATTTTATTATCATCAGAATTTATTTTATAATATATGCTCTCATTAATAATTACATTTCCTGCAAAATACTCGTTTAAATAAGCCATAGGATATTCATTTAAAAATATTACGGATTTTGGAATATTTACATTTTCCCATTTTACATTTCCTTTTCCAAAAAATATACAGCCTTTTTCCATATTTTCAGTACCATCTATTATATTTACACTACCCTCATACTGACATGGCACATACCAAAGGCTTTTCATATCCTTAGAATAAAGTATGCCGTCAACTGTCACATAATTAGAATTAGTATCCTTTAGAGCTATTTCATTTATGGCAGTATAGCAATATATAGCAACAGATAAACTATTTCCGCTTTGGTTTAAAACATTTTCGGGAACATCAATACTTATTATATAGCTATCTGGTAAAACAAGCTTTTTAAGATAAGCTGCCCTTGAAAAAGCCATTTCGTCAATTTGTGTAATCCCCTCAGGAATTTCAAATACAGTATCAGTTTTGCCTCTTGGATAAGCAACCATTCTTGTCATATCCTTTGAATATAAAACTCCGTCTAAAGCTGTAAAATAATTATTTCCATAGGCGACTTTAAATTCAGTAAAATTTGTATTTTTTCCTAAATCATAAAAAACATGACAGCCATATCCTGTATTTTCTTCAACACCATAATCTCCACCAATTATACTAACAGTAGAAGGAATTATAATTTCAGTATTGTTTATTCCTGTCATATGATTAAAAGCTCCGTCAGATATCACCTCAAGACCCTCAACTAAATTAAACTCTGTTACCTTTGTAGCATACTGAAAAGCAAAACAGCCTATTTTTTTTAATGAATTTGGAAATACTATTTTATTTATATTTGTCATATAGCCTGAATCTGAGGAAAAAGCAAAATCTCCAATTTCACTTACACCTTCTTCAAATATAACTGAACCATTTAAAGACTTACAATGATAAAAAGCACATTCCCCAACTCTTTCCACACCACCGGGAATTGTTATAGAACCTGTTATTTTAATACAGCCATAAAAAGCTGCATCTCCAATATAATTAAGTGTATTTGGAAAATCTAACTCACAAGTTAAATTTGAGCAGTTAAAAAAAGCCTGAGTACCTATTCTCTCTAAAATATTATTAAATTTAACTGATTTAATATTTGAATTTCTAAAAGCATAAGTATAAATATCTTTTGTGTTCTCAGGTATAATAACATCATCTGAAAGAGAAGTATATGCAAATGAAGCAGCTCCTATTTGCTCTATGGTATCTGTTAATTTTGCAGTTGTAAGTGTATTAATATCATAAAAAGCAAAATGTCCTATATTTAAAATACCCTCTGAAATAACTACACTGTTTATACCTGTTAAATTAGAATTGCCATAAATAATATTTTCATATTCTCCATTTACAGCATTTCCACCTACAGTTGTTATAATATTTCCATTATAAAAATTAGGTACAACTATATCTGTTAAACTTCCATTGTATGTATAAAGAGTATGTCCGTCTTCTGATGTTTCCCATTCTCCCTCATTAGCTTCCACAATCTCCACTGTATTTTTACTTATTATATCAGTTGAATTATCAGCTAAATTAAAGTTTATTTCTAGGGCAGAACCACTTAAAACCACTTCATTATCATCAAAATATTCATATACATAACCCTTTTCATCAGGCTGAGATTTTATTTTAAAATCATTTCCGTTAATTGATACACTCATATTATCAGGATAATTAATTCCATTATATTTAAAAAGAAGTGCCTTTACATTATTATTTCTTGAATATATATTTTTAATATCAAAATCCGAATTTATATCATCAGAAAGTAACATTATACTATTATTTGTACTTTCAAATTCAGTAATATCTTTATTTATATGT
Source organism: Lachnospirales bacterium (assembly GCA_051892075.1). Lineage (GTDB taxonomy): Bacteria > Bacillota > Clostridia > Lachnospirales > CAG-274 > HGM11788. The sequence goes on along the minus strand of JBJFFW010000068.1, from coordinate 15,649 downwards.
GAATTTTCCAAATTTACATACCCATAATCGGTATTTAATAATTCATTTCCGTATAAAGTGTAATTTGTCATTAAACCACACAATAAAAATACTGTTAATCCTACAATTTTTTTTACTAACATATTTATCCCTCCATTTTTTATATATAATTAATTATATCACAAAGTACAAAAAATTTGTATAAAAAAACTGCTGAAATTAATCTCAGCAGTAATCTAATTATTATTAGAAACAAGCTCTGATATTTTATGGTTTCCATCAGAACAATATTTATCTTCTACAGTCAATTTATTTAGCAACTCTTTTTTAATTACACCATAATTAAATGCAAAATCAAATAATTCAACAGCAAAAGTGTTTTTTCTTGATTTTTTAAAATTTGCCCCCATATCATCAATAAAATGACAAATTCCATTTTGTATTTCCTCAATTTCTTTTTCTATTAAAAAATCATCTGTGTATATTGGTTTAATGCTGTTGTCAAAGGAAATAAGCTGACCAAAGGGAGCTTTTAAAACAGCCTCAAAATACAACTGATTTTTAAATATAAAATTTACTCTTTCGTGAAGTGTATTATAAACAGGGAAAAGGCTTTCACATTTACAGCCTATTTTTTGGGGTTTATTATTAAAATGGGTTGAAAGATAAAAACCATCAATTTTTTTATTTAAAAGTTTAGATAAATAAAACTGTATAGTTCCACTATATCCCACATCAACTACAGCAGCATTATTATAGTCAAAACCCTTACAATAGGAAATATAGTTATTTTTTTCTTTTTGTGCTTTAGAAATAACATCTTTTATGTTTACATATTTCATAACCTTTTCAACATCTTTTGGCATTTCAACATAAAAATCATAATCAATATTAATTCCAAGTCTTGAAAACAAAAGATTATTTATGCTGCCTTTATAATACTGAGATAAAATTTCTTTTATATCATTTATATTTTCAATAGATGCAACTGATGAGGCTCTCCTTGAAGAAAGAAAATACTTTGTTTTTATAAAGCTAATATTTTTATTTTTGCAATATATATCAAAGGCTTTTTTCAACAGCCAACCCTCTCTTGACAAAAACCAAAGTTCATTATAATTTAGGGTTTCATTATAAAGCCACTCCATAAATTCGTAAATAACAGGGCCAAAAACACAATAGCCAATATTAAAATATGTTTCAATTTTAAAATCAGAACCACACTTATTTTCTATAAGTTCTGACATTTTAATAGATTTTTGGTCTTTAAATCCGTTTTTTATGGATTCATAACTCTTATTTTTACTTCTAAAGTGCCTTTTGACAGTGTTATTAAGACCATATTCTTTAACATTTTTAAAAAAGCTGTCAATTCTAAAAACATATTTATTATTAAAAAGTCTGAATAACACCGTCAACACCTCACTAATAGTCAAATAAATCTTTCAGATAATTTTTGCCGAATATATAATCATATTCAATAAGCCAATATTCATCATATTGCTTTTTTTCTTCTTCTGTCATATTATCAACAAAGCCTACATTACCATCTTTATCCACAAAAATTCCCGAAGCACAAGCAGGATAAATATTCTTGGAATTTTTCAAATATTCAAAATATTTTGGCATAGTTACATTATATTCTGAAAATACAGTAGGTAAAAGCTGAGTAACGCTTATTAAGCCACTATCCTTCTTAGTATTTCCATAATTACTCCAAGCCATAAAAGGCACTCGTCTTTGTTCTAACACACTTTGCTCACTTTGAGTTAAAACATTTTTGCCACTTACAGAAAGGTCCACCTTTCCTTTTAAAAGCTCTGACTGGTCAAGTAATGTTTCTCCAATAGGACCTGCATTTGACATATGGTCGCCAAACATTATAATAACTGTTGGCTCATCAACATTTTTAAAATAATCAATTAACTCACCTAAAGCCAAATCAGCATAATGAAGCCCTATTGCCAAATCCCTTATTGAGCCTTGAGAATTTTTATTAAAATTACTTGTGTTAATATTGTAATTTTTGTCACTGTCTATAGAGCTTTCCCAATATCCACCATGGTTTTGCATGGAAACAGATAAATTAAACCAAGGAGCATCAGAACTTGAGTTATGTTTTTCATATTCTGATATTATTTTTTCAGTAAGAGCATGGTCTGAAATATAACCTCTCATTCTATCTGCATCTTCATCAAAATCTTCTTCCCAAAGGGTTTTATCAAACTTCAAATATTCATAAGCCGTATTTCTGTTATAATTTGTTTTTTCAAAAGGATGTATAGCAAGAGTTTCATAGCCTTCACTTTTTAAATAGCTGTTAATTGAGAAGAAATTAGGTCTCATACATCTTTGATACGGCATATATTCAGTTGGAAGATAGGCAACTGAAAATCCTGTTAAAGCCTCAAATTCAGAGTTAACAGTTCCTCCATTATATACATTTGTAAGAAGTTCTCCCGTAACCGATGTTTTTTGAAGATTTCTGTAAGTTGGGAAAATTTCAGCATCAAAGCCAAGTTCCTTAACTCTTGTAATATCCCAAAAAGACTCACTCATTATTACAATAACATTTGCCTTTTTGCTATCTGATTTTTCAGGTATTAAACTGATTTTATCATAAATATCATTCATTGTATCTTCATTATAATTTTCAGGCTTATCTATAGGTCTTAAATACTGAGAACTTTCTGCAAAAGCTGCTACAAAGCCTTTTTCAGTATAATACTCTTTTGCCTCAAATAAATTTACTCCTGCTGAAAACAGATATGTTGAAAAATAAATAAAAAGTAGAGTAAAAGAGACTATTGCCGTAACAAATCTTGCGGTTTTATTTATTATATATTCTTTTCTTTTTTTATAAACAAATAAAAATAAAATCAAAACCAAAATAAATGTCAAAACTCCTATAGCAAAAGGAAGGGACGGCACAAGTTTAAATCTGCTTACAACAGTTGCCGCAACACTTGCCAAAAGAAAATCCCAAGGAAATAAAGGATTATCTCTAAATTGAAGTTTAAAATAATTTACGGTTAATAAAAATATAAATATTACAGAGAGCAAAACAAAACTTCTGTAATTTTTCTTTAAAAGCATTGCAAGAAAAATATTTAAAAGAGCTACTATACATAATCCCTCAAAGAAATTCTGCCCATTATTAAAAGCCCATTGGATTGTTTCAACAAAGCTTTCTCTTTGAATAAATGAAATAAAGAAATATATAATAACAGAAAATAAAATATTTATAACCAAAAACTTTATATAATGAAAAATTTTATTCCATTTTTCTTCTTTGTAAAAAACAAAATATCCTAAAGCAAAGAAAAATAAAAACAAAGTAATTAACACACTATAAGAACTATATGGATTAATCAAAGGGTTTGCCTTGTATCTTACAACTTCTTCCTCCCATTGACAATTTTTATAGGAGTTAACTTTATTTACAACTTTACCATCTACACTTATATCAAAAATACCTGAACCCACTTCTTTAACATAGCTTATATCTATTGTTCTGACATTTTCAACTTCCACATCAAAACTTGCAGCTTTTAAAGTGCCATAAATATAAATCATATGGTCAGTACTGCTATATTCCCATCCGTCTTTTAATTTTATTTCGGAAAAATCATATTGAGAGCCATTTACTTTAATACCGGTAATTCTCACATTATCGGATAAGGAATTTCTATCCTTTTCACCTGTAGCAGTAATTGTCAAAATCACATTATCATCATAAAAATTGCTATAAACAAAATCCTGAAAGGCAGTAAACACTATAATATAAGAAAATGCAGCAAATACCCCTGTATACAAAGCCTTTTTAAATTGCAAAGGACTAAATCTAAAATTTTTTATTTTAATCTTAATAACACTATAATTTTTCTTAATAAAAAATATAATGAAAAAAATACCCCCTGCAAAAAACAAAATACAAAATACATTATAGGCATAAGTCATAGGATATTTAATATTATAATTTTTTGTAATATTCGACCATTGGTTATTAGAAAATAAGTCTATCTTTTCTAAAAGTTCATCATTAATGTATACCTCAACTACTCCTGAACCAATTTCAGATACAAAATCTACATTTAAACTTTTAATATTTCTAACTTGAATAAAAGCATCTGAAGATTTTGAAACATTATAGCAGGTAAGAAGATTGTTTTGTTCATCTATTTTCCAATCTCCTTCAAGTTGTAAATCATTAAAATCAATTTTTTTGTCATTATCATCTGTTAACTTAGAAATTCTTACATTATTTCCCAAAGAAAACGCATTTTTTTCTCCTGTTGCCACAAATTTTATTACAGCAACCCTTTCAGGTGTATAATAATTTACACAAGAAGAAATTATTATACATAAAATGCCAAGGAATAACCACATTGCAGATTTATTTTTTTCTCTGCCCTTTTTTTCTACCCTGACCTTTTTTTTACTCATTATTTTTTCCTCCGGGTCTACCAAAAACAATATGCTTAATCTTAACCAAAGTTCTTAAAACCTTAGGCTTTCTGTTAAGAATATCTATAATATAAAGTTTAAATAACTGTGGGTCAAAAATTATATATGCAAAAGCTCTTACTAATCTGTTATGACCTTTTACTACTTCTTCAAGCATATCTCTTTTAGTTATTGCATTTTTTGCACCCTCATTTACAGGCAAAGTAAGTAAATAATTTTTTATAAATTCATAAATATTTATATTATCCTTTGAACCATAAACAAGGTCTTCAAAATAAGATGCCTTAAATATTTGTCTGTCAATATCTTTTCCACATCTTAAATATCCTTCAAATACCATAGATACTTCATAAGGTTTAATACTTATATAATCTTCATATTCTCCAAATATATTTTTAAAATCCTTTGCAAAATCCAAAGCACCTCTTTGTATATTTGATACAACAAATAAATCCTGATAAATCTTTTCTGAATTATCAAAAATAAGCTCACCCTTATCATCAATACCAATACAAGAGCCTGAACTGTCAGAAAGAATATGCTCTCTTATAAGCCCTGACATATAAGGATAAAAATCATAAAAACATTTTATATTATATTTACCCTTTCTTGCCATATCATTGGACCTTTTTGAATCTCTGTGTATAAAAAGGGCATCTACAGGTTTATTACAGGCTTTTGAAACAGCAGTCTGTATTCTTCCGCTATAGCCCATATCAAAAGAAATATTATTACCCTCTGCAAGAGGTGCATAATATTTTTTGCACTTTTGAGTGGCTTTATTATGAACTTCTTTATTATAAATATTTTTAATAAAATATTTAATAAAAGAAAAATAGCTTTCTTCATCTTTAAAAGTTTCATCTAAATTAAAAGGCAAATCTTCTTTTTCATATTTCCCAGAGCAAAAAGTAAGTAAATCAAGAATAGTATTTGGTGTATGATTTCTAAATTCTACAGGAAGGTCATAAAAATCCTCCTTATTTTCAATCATAACAGGCAAAAGGAGTTTTCTTGAAGTGTAAATATATTTGCCCTGACAATCATTTTCATTTTTTAAAATATTATAAGCAAGCATAGGCAAATAACCATCTCTTGCCATAAAATAAATATTGTCATAGTCTTTTGTATTTTCACAAATCCACCTTGAAAGACCTACCATGTGCATACCAAGAGCATAATAGCCTATAAAATAAGGGTCGCAATTAAAATCAGAATCCTTATTAAAACTTCTGTAAGGATTATCAAAATAATAGCCTGATGCTAAGGCAATCATACACCTATAACCAAGACTTGATTTAAACTCATCACTGTTACACATTGTTCCACAAACAGTATTAGCTATATTGTGGCACAAATTAGAATTCAAACCTTGAATTTTATTTTCAAAAACTTCTGACGCCTTTGGGAAAAATATAGTTTTAATACCAAGGGATTTTGGTCTTACAATATCATTTACCCAAGTATCACCAATATGGATAATATCCTTAGGGCTTACTGACAAATCCTTAACTACAGCCTTAAAAATATCTCCTCTTGCCTTTGTAAGCCTAAGTTCTGATGAAAGATAAAGCTTTTTAAAGCCTGTGTAGCCAGCCTTTTCAAGCATTTTATTAATTGTATCTTTATCCAAATACATATCAGATATAAAAATAACTTCTTTTCCAGTTGCCTTAGCCACATTAAAAAGCTCCATAGCTGCATTTCTTCTATGAGAAAATGAAATTTCAAGGCTTTTTTCTTCTTCCTCCATTGACTTAGCAACTTCAACAGGAATATCATAATAATCAGCAAGACAGTCATAAATCTCATCTATATTTACATCTTGATATTCAGGATTACTCTCACCGAATCTTCTTCTACATTCTCTTTCAGCACCTATTCTGATTTTATCAAAGCTTATGTTTGCCCTATAAATTTCTTCAAACTTTTTATTCATAAGAAGAAAAATATCCTCAGGCTTATATACATATCTCATAATAAGTGTATCAAAAATGTCAAAACTTACATATTTGCACTCACTTTTTGCTATTTCCTCTTTTATACTTTCTAAGCCACTATTCCAATCTGTTATAACAGATTCAAAGAAGTGGTCATCAACTGTTGTATGTTTTTTATAATCAGGCAAAAAATCCTCCATAATTTTGCCTGCCTCATATAATTCATCACCCTTAAAAGTATTATCGGCAAGTTCTCTCCACATTCTGGCATAATACTTTTTTGTTTCCATAAAAGAGTCGCAAATATATTTTTCTGCCCCTACTTCATTAAAATATTCATTTACAAAATCAAACACAGTTTTAATATCTGCCATATTTTTTGTAAATCTCTTAATTGTTGTTTTTGCTGCATTTGTAGAAGCATTTTCATTTTCGCAATAAAAATATCCGTCATTATCAACTTTTGCAACAGATTTAGCATTATAAAAAAGTAAAGATGAAAAGGCAATATCCTCTGTCATTATAAGGTGAGTTTTAATTTTTTCAAAATATGGCTCACACTTATCCCAAAGAGATTTTTTATAAATTTTATTCCATACAGTATGCCAAGAAAAACAAAGACCTTTTTGTTCAAAATATGCTTTTCTTACTTCCTCATCTTTAATAATATCAAATACAAAACATTCATCATGAAGATTTCTCACACATTCAGAATTATCAATTCTTTTAAAAATTGTTTTTCCTACAACTATTTCAGCACCCTTTTCCTTGGCACAATTTATTAATGAATTGTAATAGTCATAAGTTGCATAGTCATCACTATCCATAAACGCTATATAATCACCGGTAGCTGACTTTGCACCGGTAACTCTTGCTCTGAATAATCCCCTATTTTTATCATAAGTAACATATTTAATTCTATTATCTTTTTCAGCATATTGTTTTATTATTTCCTCTGCATTTCCCGGTGAGCAGTCATTTACAAATATATACTCTATATTTTTATATGTCTGATTTATTAAACTTTCAATACATCGGGGTAAATACTTTTCTGTATTATAAACAGGAATAATTACAGATAACTTATCCATATTTCCACCTACTTTATTATTTTTTTCTTCATTTCTTTAAGCTTATAATTAATTGTGTTATGATAAGCCTCCTTGAAAAAGTCCCTTTCTTCTTTTATATTTTCAAGTTCTTCAATATAGCAATCTTTCCCCTTAATAGTTTCATTATAACTTTCTACAATTTCCTTTATCTGTTTTTCATAGGCATTTACAGTTTCTTTTTTATCGTTATCATAAGCCTTTGCAACTTCACTACTGTTTTTTTCATAAGCAGAAGTTATTTCACTAATTTGTTTTTCATATTGAAGCTTAATTTCCTCAATTTCTTTTTCATATTTTTCTTTTATTTCTTCATTATTTTTCTTATATGCCTCAATATGATAATTTAAAGTATCTTTTTGTTTAAGCAAATCATCAATATACATTTTCTTATCTCTTAAAGCAAAATAATCTTTTCTAAGCTGGTCTTTAAATTCTACATCTAAGGCATTATTTATTCTCTGATATTTTTCCTTAATTAAACCGGAATTTATAAATTCTTCATATTTTTCCTTATTAAGGAATATAATTCCAAGTCCCCAGCTAAAGTCAAAATCAAAGGTATAATCATAAATTTCTTTTAGTTCAAGCCAATATTTATATGAACCCATAACATCACCAAGAACTATATCACAACTTACATCATGAAGCATAATAATACCATCATCTTTAACCTTTGGAAGCCAGTTTTCAAAATCCCTTTTTACATCATCATAGTAGTGAGAGCCATCTATATGAATTAAATCAACAGATTTATCATCAAATTTTTCTACAGCATCATCAAAGGTCATTCTAAGCATATTTATATTCTGATTGCCATAAAATTCCTTTAGGGTTTTTGAAAAAACAGTATAAACATCATTATCATATTTTTTTGTAAAATCATCACCCTGCCAAGTATCTACAAAAAACATAGTTGTATCCAAATTAAAGTCTTTTACAGCCTGTGCAAAGGTAAAGGCTGAACAGCCATAATGACTTCCAAGCTCTACAACAGTCTTAGGATTAAGAAACTCCATAAAATCATATACAAAATTTCTGTGTCCTGACCATGGTGCAAATTTTAATAATTCATAATTAAGCTTGTCACTTTCAAACTCAGGATTGTTATATTTCCACTTTTTCATACTATATTCCTTCTTTAATTAATCTTATTAATCTCAAATTCCTTCATACTGTGATTAAAAATACCAAATATGGTTTTACCATGAGTAGTTGCCGTAATATGAACAGCATTATTTATCCAACATTCCTCTACCTGATTTAAAACTTCTGTACCATTTCCAATTCCAAGGGTAATAAAATAATCTCCCTCTCTTATTTCAGGCCAGTCAAAACTAAAATTAATAATATTTCTTCCCTTTGAAATTTCAAACTGTTCCACATCTGAAGTAAGGGAAGTTTGTCCAAATACTTCATTTCCGTATTTATCTCTTATCTGATAACCAATAATAGGATTTTCTATAGGCATATTAGAATTTATTAACATAGAAAACTTAAATTCATCATCTTTTTGGCATCTTTCAGCAAAAGGCTCTCCATCTACAGAATAAAAATATTTTTCAATTACCACATTTAATCTGCCACTATAGTCCTCTCCCTTAGGAGTTCTGTACTGAGAAAAACTACTTAAATCAACATTCTTTTGTTCTATATTCTTTTTCATAGAGCCTTGCTTAATTTTAAAATATCTTACAATAGCCTCATTAGGTTCACCATCAAAAACATTTCTTCCATCTGACATAACTATAATTCTTTCACAAAATTTAGTCATAGCATTCAAATCGTGAGAAACAATAATAACAGTTGCCCTTCCTGTAAGCTCCTTTATTTTCTTATAACACTTAGCTTGAAAAAATACATCACCAACACTTAAAGCCTCATCTACAATAAGTATTTCAGGCTCAATATTTATAGCTACAGCAAAGGCAAGTCTTACAAACATACCACTTGAATAAGTCTTAACAGGCTGATTTATAAAATCTCCAATATCAGCAAATTCAAGTATAGAATCAATCTTTTTTTCAACTTCCTCTCTTGAAAAACCCATCATAGTACCATTAAGATATATATTTTCAATACCTGAATATTCAGGATTAAAACCGGCACCAAGCTCTAAAAGAGCAGATACTTTGCCATTTACGGTAATATTTCCACTTGTAGGATTTAATACCCCTGTAATTATTTTAAGAATTGTACTCTTTCCTGCACCATTTACACCAATAATGCCTACAGTTTCACCTTTTTTTATATCAAAAGAAACATTTTTTAAGGCATAATGCTCCCTGTGATAGCATTTTTTAGTAAAGCTTAAAGATTCTTTTAATCTGTCAATAGGCTTTTCATACAATCTATATACTTTGCTAAGATTATCCACCTTAACCGAAATATCACTCATAAACTAACTCCTTTATAAAACATCTGCAAAATGAGGTTTAAGCTTTCTGTAAATATGACAGCCTACAAAAGTAAATATTACAATTAAAAGCCAAAAATAAATTGTCTGCTTAATATTAAAGAAAAATATGTTTTTATAAATAAGGCTGTCCCTGTAACCCTGAACAATATAATACATAGGGTTAAGCTTAAATAAAAACTTGGTAGTATTAGAAATTTCCATAGTGTCTATATTCCACATTATAGGAGTAAGCCACATACCAAACTGCAACACTATATTCATAATCTGTGTTAAATCCTTAAAAAACACAACTAAAGGTGCTGTAATAAAACTAAGCACCACAACAAGAACTAACATACATATTCCATAATATAAAAGCTGAAGAACATACAAATCAAACTTAATACCATAGAAAAAATAAAATGCCAGCATAAACAAAACAAAAAACAAATGAACAAACAAAGCTGATATAATTTTAATAAGAGGCAGTATATTAATTTTAAAAACTACCTTTTTAACCAAATAACTGTATTCTATAAAAGCATTTGTTGCAGTATTCCAAGCCTCTGAAAAGAAAAACCAAGGAATAAGCCCTGTCATAAACCACAAAATAAAAGGCACATCACCTACATCCTGACTTCTAAAACCGAACTGAAACACAAACCAAAACACAAGTATAGTGCAAATAGGCTGAATGAACGCCCAAATTATACCAAAATAAGAGCCTGCAAACTTTGTCTTAAAATCATTTATTGCAAGTCTCCACATTAGCTTATCTCTAAACAAGGTATTAAATAATATTTTGAATAATTTTATTACTTTATTCACTGCACACCTCTCCATTTTGTTATAGTGTTTTAATTATACTACATTTTTTACAAAAAATAAACAGTTTTTTAGGTTTTGCTAAAAATTAAGATAAAAAAGCCTGTGATTTTTCACAGACCAAGTAAATAGATTTTAATTTGTTAATTGTAAATAAAACCATATATATACTAATTGGCACAAGTTCCTAGGAACTTGTGCCAATTAGTATGATTATACATATATTAAAGTTAAATACATGTTTCAAAGTTAGTAATAGAAATACATTCTATTTACCCAAAGATTTTAACCTCTAAGATTTTTAACTTCATCAGGTATTTCAGGTGAATAAGAAAATCCTCCTGAAGGGATATTTGGTCCGTAAACACAAATAGCTACAACAAACATTGTAACAAAACTCATTATCTTACCTTTCATTTTTCATTCTCCTTTCATTAATTATAGTTAATAAAAATACAAAACAATAGGAATAGAGCATAACCCACACATACACGCTACATTCAAAATTATTTGCAAGTGTATTAAAAACAATATAGCCACTAACAACAGTCAACCACACAGGTCTTAATACAAAGTATATTTTTTCTCTTAATTTGGTATGCAATTTATCCAAATTGTTTCTTATACTTACAAACAATAAATATACCGTTGATATAAGCTCTACAAAAAATGCAGGTTGTTTTAAAACATAATATGTATCAGTTAAATTTGCAGCAACACAAATCAATATAAAAATAATATTACTTAATATAAAACACCCTAAAAATGTCTTACAATGATACCCTTCAATCATTAATCTGGTAATAAAAAATACGCAGAAAAAAGCAACAAAATAGGACACATCAAAGAACAAAGCCGATAAAACAATCATACAGATACACTGTAAAATTGTAGATAACCATAGCTTTAGGCAAAATACCAAAACACTTTCACTATATTGACTATATTTTGAAAGTTTGCCTGCAATAGAATTTATATTTAATCGTTCCAAATATTTTCTCAAGTCGGTGTCCCCCCTGTGTATTATAATGACATAAATCCCAAAAATTTTCAATAAATTGTCCCTAAGTCGTATGGTTAGGGACCTCAAATAGTTTTAATAAACCCTCCTATTTTCTATAAGCAATACTCTTGATGTAAAAATTTTATTTTCCCATTCCATAATAAGCTCACCATCATATTTTCTTGCAATATCTCTTATTATTTCTACTCCCCAACCATGGTTTCCCTCTTTTGAAGAAGTTAAATTATCAATACAAGGGTCTGTACTGCAAGGATTAGATACAGAAAGAATTAACATATTGCCCTTTGTTTTTATATGTAAATTAATATTTTTATCAACATTATTTTCATTTGCCTCTATTGCATTGTCAAGCAAATTAGACAAAAGACTGCATATATCTGTATCACTGACATTTAAGTTTTCGGAAATATCAATATCTGTATTAAACTTTATACCCATATCTTTCATACGGTCATACTCTATATTTAACACCATATCAATAATTTTATTACCTGTTTTATATTCATTTTCATATTTGCTTACAACATTAATTTCAGAAAGATATTCTCCCATTTTATCATATTTTTCTTCTTCAAGAAGCATATTTAATACATCAATATGGTGCTTAAACTCATGAAAACTTTTAGAATTTTCTTTAAAAAGACTGTTAATATTTTTAAGGTTCTTCTCAAGAATTTCATTTTTCATATTTATACACATTTGTCCGTCAATTTCAGCCTGCTTTTTTATAAGGCTTGCCGTAAGATTCATTACAAGAACCAAAATTATGACAATAGCAACAAATAAGGTTGCAATTCCTATTTTAAGATAGTTAGCATCATTAGCTATAATTATATCCATCATTTTAATTACCATTATAAAGCCTATTACTACTGAAATTATATATGCAGGCTTTTCTATAATTTTATAGTCAACCTTTTGCAATCTTTTATGTAATAATAAATATGATGTAAAAAGAACTATTTTCATAAATATTATATATACTACTCTTTCAATATTTGAATATTCAATTATTTTATTTACATACTGGGAATCATTTGTTATTACACTTATTAAACTTATAAAGAACATATCTATTATAAGTATAAATTCCATATAAGATATTCCCATCATAACAGAGTCTATAACCCTGTTTCCCCAAAGAAGTAATACCAAAACCGACAATACACAAACAGAAATAAGTAAATTGTATTGTGAAACTACTGCAATCTGATTACATAAAGTTATAATAATTGTATATATACAAGGCAAAATTAAAATTTTAATAATATTATTGTCTTTTGCCTTTGAAAACAAGTCCTTAGATGCCAACATACATATTAAACCTTCAAAGTAAGTAGCTAATATTTCAACTAAAAAAAATACCATAACTATTCTCCCCAAAACTTCATAATTTTCTCTTTTACAAATTTTAATTTATCTCTGCTTATATATTGAACACTGCCATCATCCATAACAAGCCTTTGTCTGTCAAATAATTTAATATGTTCTATATTAACAATTACACCTTTTCTTATTTCAACAAAAGAAAAATTCAATTTTTCATATACATTTGACAATGTATCTCTATCACGAATAAGACTACCGTCATTTATATGAAATTCAGCATATTTATTAACCTTTTCAATAGATATAATCGAATTTAACTTTATTCTTCTGTTGGGAGTTCTTGTTCCTCCAAGGGTAATATATATATTCTTATTAATCTTTTCAATATGCACTATGGCATCTTCTATTGCCTTACGCAATTTTTCATTCATTTTACTTTTTTGAATATATCTAAATGCACTAACCTCAAAAGCATCAAAAACATATTTATCGTAATTTGTTAAAAAAATAACAACCGAATTTTCATATTTTTCTTTTATTATTCTTGCAATTTCCATACCGCTTACTTTAGGCATTTCTATATCAATAATATAAATATCTGCCCTAATTAAATTATTATTTATATCAGAAATCAATTTTTCTTCACAACTATATTTACATATTTCCGTATTAGCTATATTTTTTACAATTTCTTTAGCCTTTTGTATGTATATATCTTCATCATCACATATTACAATTTTTATCATATTATTATCATCTCTTTTAAAATTATTCATATTTTTTAACTTAACATATAATATTTTAATATTTATCCAAAGTTTAGTCAACAAATATTTACCACTTATTTTATAAACTTAAAAAAATAAGGGACTTCGAATTTATCAAAGTCCCTTTATAATATTACTCTACCTTTGGAAGTTTATCAAGATTTGCCTTAATTTCTTCGTCAGTTGGAATATAATCACTCATAATACCGTCATGGAATTTTTCATAAGCTACCATATCAAAATAACCTGTGCCTGTAAGACCAAAGACAATAGTCTTTTCTTCTCCTGTTTCCTTACACTTTATAGCCTCATCAATGGCAACTTTTATAGCATGAGAACTTTCAGGAGCAGGAAGAATACCCTCAACTCTTGCAAACTGTTCGGCAGCTTCAAAAACTGATGTCTGAGGAACAGAAGTTGCCTCCATTAAACCATCGGCATAGAGCTGTGAAAGTGTAGAACTCATACCATGATATCTTAAACCGCCAGCATGATTAGGAGCAGGAATAAAACCGCTGCCAAGGGTATACATTTTTGCAAGAGGACAAACCATACCTGTATCACAGAAGTCATAAGCATATTTACCTCTTGTAAAACTTGGGCAAGATGCAGGCTCAACAGCAATAATTCTATAATCAGCCTCACCTCTTAATTTTTCTCCCATAAATGGAGAAATTAAACCGCCAAGATTTGAACCACCACCGGCACAGCCAATAATAATATCAGGCTTAATATTATATTTATCAAGGGCAGCCTTTGTTTCAAGACCTATAATTGACTGATGAAGAAGTACCTGATTTAAAACACTTCCTAAAACATAGCGATAACCCTCTGTAGTTACAGCCTTTTCTACAGCCTCTGAAATTGCACAGCCAAGACTTCCTGTTGTGCCAGGGTGTTCAGCAAGTATTTTTTTGCCAACTTCAGTTTCCATAGATGGAGATGGTGTAACAGAAGCACCATAGGTACGCATAACTTCTCGTCTAAATGGTTTTTGTTCATAAGAAACCTTAACCATATACACTTTACAATCAAGGTCAAAATAAGAACAAGCCATAGAAAGAGCTGTTCCCCACTGACCGGCACCTGTTTCTGTTGTAACACCTTTTAAGCCCTGCTTTTTAGCATAGTAAGCCTGAGCTATGGCAGAATTAAGCTTGTGACTTCCACTTGTGTTGTTGCCCTCAAATTTATAATAAATTTTGGCAGGAGTCTGTAACTTCTTTTCAAGACAATAAGCTCTTACAAGAGGAGATGGACGATACATTTTATAAAAATCCTTAATTTCATCAGGAATTTCAAAATATGCAGTTTCATCATCTAACTCCTGCTTAATAAGCTCATCACAAAATACTCCTGAAAGCTCCTCAGCAGTCATAGGTTTTAAAGTTCCCGGATTTAAAAGAGGAGCCGGCTTGTTTTTCATATCTGCGCGCATATTATACCAAGCCTTTGGCATTTCTGATTCCTCAAGATAGATTTTGTAAGGTATTGTTTTTTCTGACATAATATAGTCTCCTTTCTTTCTTGGGACAAATAAAAAAATCCTGTCCCAGTTGTAATGCTGGGACAGGATATAATATTTCCTGCGGTGCCACCCGGCTTGACGCATATACTGCATCCACTTAATGTATACTAACATATACTAACTTTGTTTACGAAAAGTCACTCCGTCGCACATACTCTAAATAAAATTTATTTCTGATTGCCCTCGGAAGTCCATTCAGTTTTATGTATCTGCCACAATTCCACCTTTTTGCAGCTCTCTGAAAGACATTGATAAAACCTACTTACTCTCCCTCATCGGTTTA
>JBJFFW010000067.1:0-6413 GCA_051892075.1 Lachnospirales bacterium | reverse complement strand
AAGGAAGATATATTAGAATTGTTACTGAAAATAACAAGGCTCTTTTTTCTAAGCTTGTACTAAGTTGTGGCTCAAGTCTTGAGCTTATTTATGCCGATTCAAACAGCGACTCATCTTTTGGAGAGCTTATTATTAAAAGACCTGATAATGAAATTTGTAAAAAAATTACAGATTATCTTGATATTAACAATATTAAATACAAGGAGGTGGATATAAATGAGTAATTTATATTTAATTTCTCTTTTATCTGCCGAAATTACCAAATATTCGGGAGAAATTGGCGTAGGTATAGGCGAAACCCTTTATATGGTTATTTTTTCAACACTTCTTTCTTATATAATTGGTATGCCTGTTGGAGTTTTGCTTTGTGTAACAGATAAAGAGGGAATTTGTCCTTGTGCTCCTGTAAATGCAGTAGTTGGCTTTTTGGTAAATCTTCTTCGTTCTGTGCCTTTTATTATACTTTTAGTTGCAATTATTCCTTTTACAAGGCTTATTGTAGGTACAAGCATTGGTTCTACTGCTACTGTAGTTCCTCTTGTAGTGTCAGCCTTTCCTTATGTTGCAAGAATGGTTGAGTCCTCTGTTAAAGAGGTTGATTCAGGTATAATTGAGGCTGCCGAGTCAATGGGTACACCTTCTTTTAAAATTATAACAAAGGTGCTTATTCCTGAGGCGAAGCCTTCTCTTATTACAGGTGGAGCTATTGCTATAACTACTATTTTAGGCTATTCTGCTATGGCAGGTTTTGTAGGCGGCGGCGGTCTTGGTGCTATAGCCATTAACTATGGCTACTACAGATACAATACGGCTATTATGCTTGTAACAGTTGTTTTTCTTGTTATTATTGTTCAGCTTTTCCAAGAAATAGGTTTGAGATTGGCAAGAAAAACTGACAAAAGAATTAAATAATATTATATAAATTATAAGGAGGACTATTATGAAAAAATTTTTATCACTTTTATTAACAACTGCTTTATCTCTTACTGTTTTAACAGGTTGTGGTTTGTCAGCTAATGAACAAGGAGTGGCAGACGGAAAAATTACTGTTGCTGCTTCTCCTGCTCCTCACGCAGAAATTTTAAATGTTGCAAAAGAGGTACTTGCAGAGGAAGGTATTGAACTTACAGTTAAGGAATTTAACGATTATGTTTTACCTAACACAGCTACAGAAAGCGGTGAGGTAGATGCAAATTATTTCCAGCACACACCTTATCTTGATGATTTTAATAAGGAAAATAACACTCATCTTGTGCCTGTTGCCTCTATTCATTATGAGCCTTTTGGTATTTATGCAGGAAAGACCTCAAGTCTTGACTCTTTAGCTGACGGTGCAAAGGTATCTGTTCCTAATGATACTACTAATGAGGCTAGAGCCTTACTTTTACTTGAACAGGAAGGTCTTATTACTCTTAAAGAGGGTGCAGGTCTTAGTGCTACTAAGCTTGATATAGTTGAAAATCCTAAAAATCTTGATATTCAGGAAATTGAGGCAGCTCAGCTTTCAAGAACACTTCAAGATGTGGATATTGCCGTAATTAATGGTAATTATGCTATTGAGGCAGGTCTTAATGTTTCAGATGCCCTTGCTGTAGAAGCTCAGGATTCAGAGGCTGCTAAAACTTATGCAAATGTTTTGGTTGTTAAAGAGGGAAATGAAAATGATGCTGACATTTTAGCTTTAGTTGATGCTTTAAAGAGCGATAAGGTTAAGACTTTTATTGAAGAAAATTATAATGGTGCAGTTGTTCCTATTTTCTAATTTTTAAAATAAACTCCGGCTTCAGTCGGAGTTTTTTGTTGTTTTAAATGTTTTTGTTGACAAGAGAGTAATTTAATTTTATAATAGATTGATATAGTTTGAATTTTTTTTGCTTTAATTTTGGAGGAATATTCTTTGTTAAGTGACATAGTAATTATATTTGTTTTGATTATAATAAAGGGTTTTTTTAATGCCTGTTCATCTTCTCTTACTATTTTGGGTTTGAGAAAGGCTAAATATTTTTCTGATAAAGAAAATAAAGATTATAATAAGCTTTTAAAAATTATGGACCATAGCAGAAAAGATATAAATGGTGCAAGTGTTTTAAATTCCATTTTAAGTATTTTAATTGGTTTTATTCTTGCAATTAATATTTATAAGGGTGTTACATTATACTTTAGTGATATTGTAAAGGGTACTTATGCTTTTATTTTTTCATCTGTAAGCTGTATAGCTGTAACCTCATTTTTCTTTGCACTTTTGGGAATAGTTATTCCTAAAATTCTTGCAAATAAATATCCTGATAAAATAGCCCTTAAATTTGACGGAATTTTGCACTTTTTCTCTGTATTATGTACTCCTTTTATTATGCTTATTGATGCTGCTGTTACAATTTTCAGTATTTTTGTAGATGTTGATAAAGAGGATATCAGCGAAGAAGAAATTTTAATGATGGTTGATGCCAGTGGAGAACAGGGAAGTATTGATGAACAGGAAATGGAAATGATTAATAACATTTTTGATTTTGATGATAAAAATGTTTCTGAAATTGCTACCCACAGAAAGGATATTGTTGCAGTGCCTATTGATATAACTGTAGACGAGCTTGTGGAAGTTGTGGCAAATGAAAAATTTTCAAGAATACCTGTCTATGAAGATGATATTGATAATATAGTTGGTATTTTGCATATTAAAGACTTTATGAATTTAATTATTACAAAGGGTAAAGAGGCTTTTAATATTAAAGATTTAATTATGGAGCCTTATTTTGTGCCTGCTACTAAAAAGACTGATGCTCTTTTTGATGAAATGCGAACTAATAAAATCCATATGGCTGTTGTTGCTGATGAATATGGTGGTACGGCAGGTATTGTTACTATGGAGGACCTTATTGAGGAAGTTATGGGTGAAATTCAGGACGAGTATGATGATGAGGAAGAACCTGAAATTACTGAAGTAACAGATAATATTATTAAGATTGAGGGTTCTGCAAGTCTTGAAGATGTGGAAAAAAGCCTCGATATAGATTTGCCTGTTGAAGAATATGATACCCTTGGGGGTTTTATAATTGCAAAGCTTGACAGAGTGCCTGAAGATGGTGAAAGAGATATTTGTGTTGAATATGAAAACTGTATTTTCAGAGTAGATAAGGTTGAAGATAAAAGAATTGTATCTGTAACTGTTACAAAATATGAGCCTTGTGGGGAGGATAATTAAAGTTATTGGTCTTTGTGGGGAGGATAATTAACATTATAAGCCTTGCGGGGAAGATAATTAAAATTTAATATAATATCAGTCGGTTAAGTGGTCGCGGGTAAAATTTTTTTACACGAGGAAAGTCCGTGCTGCATAGAGCAGAGTGCCTGGTAACGCCAGGTGGAGGTGACTCTAAGGAAAGTGCAACAGAAATAAACCGCCCGATTTTTTCGGGTAAGGGTGGAAAGGTAGAGTAAGAGCCTACCGCATTTGTGGTAACACAAGTGGTCCCTGTAAACCCCACTCGCAGCAAGTTCGGATTAAAACACATGGGGTTGCTCGTCCCGTTTTAGGTAGAGAACGCTTGACTTGGCGGTGACGCTAAAGCTAGATAGATGACCACTCTCGACAGAACACGGCTTATCGACCGGGTGATATTTATATATATAAAAAAGCTGAGTAACCTCAGCTTTTTTATAGGAAGAATTTTTCTTGACATAAGGTTGTGCTTAGGAATAGTTTTAACAATTCCTAAACCCCTCCTACAATCCGATATTTTAACTTTCATCGCTTTCTCCTATTATTCTTTTAATTTTTTCAATTTCTTCTCTTAACATTTCTATTTCTCTGTCTTTATTTATTTTTTTCTCTTTAATATCATCTAAAAAATATATGTTTATAGGTCTGTCTGTATCCACATAAATTTCATTAAATATGTATTTATCAGGATTTTTATCTGTTTTATCAATAAATACTGCCTTTGAAATATTTTCCGTATTTACTCCTCTTACTATTTCAGGCTTATTAAAGCTCTCTCCAAAATTAAAAGATGTTCTTATACTTAAACTTCTGTTGGCTATCCACCACACACAAAGTCTATTATTTATTATTCCTATAAGGCATTTTTTTATATTTAAACCGTCATATACTGAAACAGGCTTTGATATACCTTTTCCATCTTTTTTAACATATATAAGCCTTTGCATAAATCCTGTTGATTGTATAAATACAAAGTGTAGAGCATCTTTTGTAATACAAAATGAATAGTCTAAAATATTATAGCCTGTGGCATAAATCATTTTAAATTCACTTATTTTAAATTCACTTATTTCCCTGTAGCCAAACTGAAATTCAGGCATTTTTTTGCAGTAAATTAATATATGTAAATTTTCATTAAGCTCAACTATTTTTGCGATACTGTTAATAGGAACAAAACTATCTATAATTTCAGGTTTATTCCATTCTTTGTCGTGTCTTTGAGTTTGTGTAACAAGTTTTCTTTCTCTGTTTTTATCAACTATGTTATATATTAATCTTAAATTGTTATTAAATATGGAGTTTATGACAATATTTGGACTTGTGTGTGCCATATTTTTTAAAATTATTTTTGGTGTTCCTCCCTTCCTTGCCATTGCAATATCTCCTGATATAAGCTGATATAAAATAATATCCTCCTTTCCATAGGCTATTGAAAAGTCCTCTCTTGCGTTTTCGCATATTAAAAACTGTCCTCCCCATAAGCCACCTTTAAATTCTTGTTTGTAAATTTCGCAGTCTTTAAAAAATATTGCACTTATTTTTTCTCTGTCTTTTATAATGTAACAGGACATACTCATATCACCTCTTGTTATACCTTATGCCCTTTACTACCTCTGATATACCCATTATTGTAAGAAAAATTCCAAAGTATAATCTTAGTGTTTCATTTTTTGTACTGCCTGCAAAATATGCACCAATAAAAGCACCTATTATTCCTGTAATTATTAATATTATAACATTTTTATACTCTATTCTTTTATTTTTAATATGACTAATTAATGCCATAGCTGCCGTTGGCACAAAATATATTAGATTTATTGTTTGTGCTGTTTTTTGCTCCATTCCCATAAATAAAGTAAGAGCCGGTATTAAAATTGTACCTCCGCCTATTCCCATACCACTTATTATTCCTGCACATATTCCTATAATTACTAACATATCATTCTAACCCCCGCAATTATCATAAATCCTCCGAAAATTATATGAAGCCATTTTTTAGGTACTTTTCCTAAAACCTTTGCTCCTGTAAATCCTCCTATAATTCCACCTATGGAAACTAAAATAAGGCTTTTAAAATCTATATCTGTCCTGCCGCAATATAAAAATGCACTTATTATGCACAATGGCAATATTACTAAAATTGCTGTTGCGTGAGCCTTATGTTCTTCTGTTTTTAAAAATCTCTCCATTGCAGGCACAAGTATTGTACCTCCTCCTGCTCCAAAAAATCCGTTTAATAAACCTGTTACAACTCCTATTATTGCTGATAATATTTTTTTACCCATAAAAAAACCTCCCTTAATATTTTTCAATAAAAAAGGAGGTTTATACTATTTATTTTTTAATTTTTTTATGCCCTCATTACAATCCTTATTTAAAAAACAGTTTTCACAATCTGCCTTTCTTGCCTTACATATTGTTCTTCCATGAGCAATAATTTGTGTGTTATATCTTCCCCAATGTTCCTTTGGCAAAATATCCATAAGCTCAAATTCAACTTTTACAGGGTCATCACTTTTTGTAAAACCTATTTTGTTGCTTATTCTAAGTACATGAGTATCAACAACTATTGATGGTATGTGAAAAATATGAGTTCTTACTACATTTGCAGTCTTTCTTCCAACACCTGCAAGCTTTGTAAGTTCATCTATATCTGATGGCATTATGCCTTTGTGTTTTTCTAAAAGGTCCTTTGTGCAGTTTATAATATTTTTAGCTTTGTTTCTGTAAAAACCTGTTGAGTGAATATCTCCCTCAAGTTCTTTTAAGTCGGCATTTGCAAAATCTTCAAGACTTTTGTATTTTTCAAATAAACTCTCTGTTACTATATTTACTCTGTCATCTGTGCATTGTGCTGACAAAATAGTAGCTATAAGAAGTTCATAATCTTTATTATGATTTAGATAACATTTATCTTCTGTAGGATAATACTCATCTAAAAGAGCCATTACCCTTCCCACTTTTTCCATAAGTTTTTTAGTTTTTCTTGGCATTTTATCACCCCTTAATAATTATAATTGCATTTTCATTTTCCGTCAACATTTTTTATTATTGTCATTGACAAGCTAAAGGTTTGTAATGTATAATTAATAGTAGTTTTTTACATTTAGAGAAAGGAGGCTTAATATGGGCTGGACAGATATATTGTTAATTGCAGTTGTCGTAATTGCTATTATTGTATTTGCTCTTTATTCTC
>JBJFFW010000066.1:0-6420 GCA_051892075.1 Lachnospirales bacterium | reverse complement strand
TCTTTTTCAGGCAATCCCTACATACCTGGACTCTTCTGTTTTCTTTCATTATTACGGCAGCTTCTTCAATAAAAGTATCTTTAGTAACTGTAAATACTTTTCTTGCCATTACATCTTTAACCTTTGTTTTAGTTAATATATATCCAAGTTCATACATACTTAATGATGTAGCCTTAGATGGAGAATACTCTGCCATAACTTTTTCAGTAAGAAGTCCTACTAATTTGTTTTCAGAGTCTACAACAGGCAACTGAGAATATCTACACTCATTCATAATCTGATAGGCTTGAGCAATACTATAGTCCTCAGTTACAGTAGTAGGTCTTTTTGTCATCCTTTCATAAACATACATATATGTACACCTCCTAAAAATTTAACTTCTTATGTTGATTTTTACAATTTCATACCCCATATTCTTAATATCATCAATAATATCACTTATATCAGAATTATCAAGCTTAATGGATATTTCTATATAATCATCATATTTATTAATACAAAAATTCAAAATACCAATATTTTTATCAGAAAAGAAATCTGAAAGTTCTTTGTATACATTTTTATTTTCATTTGTTTTAAGATATAATCTGGTGCCTGATTCTCTAATATTCATAATAGTAATCAATGCTTTAAAAATATCAGTTTTTGTAATTATACCCGATAAATGATTGTCATTATCTATAACACAAATTGATGAAATCCTATTATCTTTAATAACAAGTGCTGCATTTTCAATAATAGTATCTTCCAATATAACATACATTCCTGTTTGCATTATATCTCTAAGCTTTGTTTTGCTAAGTAAATAATTAATTTCGTAATCGTTAAGATTAGAAGAAGGACTTACCTTTTCAAGAGTTTCTTCTGTAATTAAGCCAACCAAAGTGTTATTTTCATCTACAACAGGCAACTGTGAAAAACCTTTTTCACACATAAGTCTATGAGCTTTGGTTACTGAATAATCCAAGGGAATAGCAATAGGATTTTTGGTCATAATATCCTTAACAAACATAATTTCACCACCCAATATTTTCTTAAATCCATTATAGCACATATATTATAAAAATTCCATATTAATTTATAATATTTATACTTAATATTTTAAATAATAATAATTTTAATTTGGACTTTCGATAAAAATTTACTAAAATTTCTTTTATTTTACTTGTAATATAAAAAATTATGTAGTATACTAACTAATAGGTTTGTTCTATTATGGAGGTAAGATTATGAAATCAACACAACAGTTGGCAATAAACTGTATTAGAATATTATGTGCAGAAGCGATTGAAAAGGCTAAGTCAGGTCATCCGGGTATTACAATGGGTGCTGCACCTATGACTTATGAGCTTTGGGCTGAAAAGCTTAAACATAATCCTGACAATCCAAACTGGTTTAATAGGGATAGGTTTGTTCTTTCAGCCGGTCATGGTTCAATGCTTTTATATTCAGTTCTTCATCTTTTTGGATATGGTATATCAATGGATGATATTAAAAATTTTAGACAATTAGGCTCTAATACGCCTGGACATCCTGAGTTTGGAAAGACTCCGGGAGTAGATGCAAGTACAGGTCCTTTGGGACAAGGCTTTGCTAATGCTGTAGGTATGGCTATTGCAGAGGCTCATTTAGCTTCTAAGTTCAACAGAGAAGGATATAATGTAATTGACCATTATTCTTATGCTTTATGTGGTGATGGCTGTATGATGGAAGGCATTTCATACGAAGCTGCATCTCTTGCAGGAACATTTGGCCTTGGTAAGCTTATTGTTTTATATGATTCTAATAATATTACTATAGAAGGTAATACTGATTTAACTTTTACAGAAAATGTTCTTGATAGATTTAAAGCTATGAACTGGCATACAGTATATGTTGCTGACGGAAACGATATTGATGCTATTGGTAAAGCTATTGATGAGGCTAAAGCAGTAACAGATAAACCATCTATAATTGAGATTAAAACTGTTATTGGATATGGTTCACCTAATAAAAGCGGCAGCAGTGATTCTCATGGTGCTCCTTTGGGAGAGGCTGAAGTTGAGGCTACTAAGAAAAACCTTGGTTGGAACTATAATGAGAAGTTTTTTGTGCCTGATGAGGTTAAGGAAAGTATTAATGCAATTAAGCCAACTCTTTCTAAATATGAGGAAGATTGGAATAATATGTATAGGGAGTATAAGAAAGCTTATCCTGAACTTGCTGCTGAGCTTGAAGCTTGGATTAAAGATGAATTTATTGATGATTTAATTAATGATGATAGCTTTTGGCTTAATGAAGGGGATATGGCAACAAGAGCCTGCTCAGAAAAAATCTTAAATAAGATTGCTGAAAAAATGCCTAATTTATTTGGTGGTTCTGCTGACCTTGCACCATCTAATAAGTCTATTATTAAATCAAGAGGTTATTTTACAAAAGATGATAGAACAGGTTCAAATATACATTTTGGTATAAGAGAGCTTGCTATGACAGCTATTGCAAATGGTATTATGTATCATGGTGGTATGCGACCTTATGTTGCAAGTTTCTTTGTATTTAGTGATTATATGAAGCCTGCTTTCAGAGTTTCATCTATTTCAAGTTTGCCTGTAATTGCTATTCTTACTCATGACAGTATTGGCGTAGGCGAAGACGGACCTACTCATCAGCCTATAGAACAGCTTTCAGCTTACAGAAGTATGCCAAACTTTAATGTATGGAGACCTTGTGATATAAATGAAACATCTGCTGCATGGTATAGTGCAGTTACAACAAAAACAACACCTACTGCTTTAGTATTTACAAGACAGAATACTAAAAATATAGGAATAGACGGCAGAAAAGCATTAAAAGGCGGTTATGTTATAAAAGAATCCTATAAGGAAACACCTGATATAATTTTAATTGCAACAGGTTCTGAAGTAGGAATATGCTGTGATGCCTATGAATTGTTAAAGGAAAAAGGTATTGCTGCAAGAGTTGTTAGTATGCCTTGTGTTGAAGTGTTTGAAGAACAGAGTGAAGAATATAAAAATTCAGTTTTACCAAGTAATGTTCCTAAGAGAATTGTTGTTGAAGCTTCTTTTGATATGGCATGGTACAGATATATTGGTTTAAACGGAGAAATTATAGGTATGACTGAATTTGGTCAGTCTGCTCCATATTCTCAGTTATTTAAGCACTATGGATTTACTGCAGATAATGTTGTTGCAAGAGTTGAAGCCTTGCTTAATAAATAATTTGATTTTAAATCTGTAGGAGAAATCCTACAGATTTTTTTTAAAAAGAGGTGTATTAATTGGATAAATTAAAAACACAGATGGAATTTTTAATTGAAGTTAATAAATTAAAAAGTATTTTCAGACAATCTATGCTGCCGGAAGACAGAAGATTTGAAAATGATGCTGAACATAGCTGGCATATGTGTATGTACGCTATTGTACTTGAGGAATATGCTCCTGATGGTATTGATATGTTAAAATGCTTAAAAATGCTCCTTATTCATGATTTAGTTGAAATATATGCAGGAGATACTTATCTTTACGATGAAAAAGGCTATGAGGATAAGCTTGAGAGAGAAAAAAAGGCTGCTGATAAACTTTATGGTATTTTAGGAAAACAAGGTGATAAGTTAAAAGAGCTTTGGTATGAGTTTGAAAATTGTGAGAGTGAAGAATCAATGTTTGCTAATGCTCTTGACAGACTTCAGCCAATTCTTCTTAATTATTTAACACAGGGTGAACAATGGATTAAGCATAATGTTAACATATCACAGGTTATTGAAAAGGGTAAATGGAAAACAAGAAAAGTTGATGAAAAAATTAGGCAATTTGTTTTTGATTTATTAAATGATGCAGTAAAAAAAGGCTATTTAGGAGGTAATTAAAATGGACAATGGATTACAGGCTGTTGTAGATAAGGCTGATATTCTAACTCAAGCCTTACCTTATATTAGAGATTTTCATAATAAAATTGTAGTAATTAAATATGGCAGCAGAGTTTTAAAAGATAAAGATATTGCTGAAACAGTTATGAAAGATGTTGTTTTATTAAAGCTTATAGGTATGAAGCCTGTTATAGTACATAGTGGCAGTGATGAAATTAATAAGTGGCTTAATATTACCGGTAAAAATATAGAATATAAAAACGACAATCGTGTTACTGATAATGAAACAATGGAAATTGTAGAAATGGTACTTGGAAAAATCAACAAGGACATTGTTCAGATGATTGAAAAAAATGGCTGTAAAGCTGTAGGTATATGCGGTAAAGACAGCGGTATGATAAAGGTTAATAAAAAATTAGTAGAGGGGTATGATATTGGATATTTCGGTGAAATTAAGGAAATAGATACTTCTTTAATTTATGATTTATTAGACAGAGATTTTATTCCTGTAATATCATCTATTGGCATTAGTGATGATTTTGAAAGCTATAATTTAAAGGCTGATGATGTGGCAGGAGCTGTTGCAAAAGCGCTTAAAGCTGAAAAAATACTTTTCTTGGCAAGGGAAGACGGAGTAGTGTATCCTAATTCTGTTCCAAAGTCAATGATTACTGTTGAGGAAGCCAAAAAAATTATTAATAAAAGTAAATTGGACACAGCAACCCTTAATAAATTAAAATGTGCAGTAGATGCTCTTGAAAATGGAGTACATAGGGTACATATTGTTGATGGTTCTGTAGAACATAGTATATTGCTTGAATTTTTCACTGTTTTGGGAATTGGAACAGCTATTGTAAATGATAGTAATGAGCTTTATCCTCATGAAAAAGCTTTTAGATAATATACAAAGGACCTGCTTAAATTTGCAGGTCCTTTCTTATACTTAAAACTGTTCTTTAGATTTTTGCATTACTACTTTAATAGTCTTAGATTCACCGTTTCTGACTATATTTACACTTACGCTGTCACCGATTTTACATTTTTGCACAGCCTCAACAAGCTGATTTGAAGTAAACACCGGCTGAGAGTTGAAACTTGTAATAATATCGCCAACCTGAATACCGGCTGAATAGGCACTTCCGCCTTGTGTAACTTCAGTTACATAAACACCGGCAGCAGGTAAATTGTTTTTCTTGGCATCTTCTTCAGAAAGAGTAGCCACTGTAACACCTAATGTTGCAGAATCAGTATTATTCATTATTTTTTCAATAGTTCCCTTTGCTGAATTAGCAGAAATACTGTAACCAACACCTTCAACACTTGTAGATGCAATTTTAGCTGAATTTATACCTACTACCTGACCGCTGCTGTTAACTAAAGCACCTCCGCTGTTGCCGGGATTAATGGCTGCATCAGTTTGTAAAACATTAAGAGATTTACCACTAAAGTTAATATCTTTTGCTGTATTACTTATTATACCTTTTGTAGCTGTATTGCCCCTGCCTAAAGCATTGCCAATGGCAATTACTGTTTCACCGATTTTTACATTGTCAGAATCAGCAAAGGTTGCTACTTGAACATCTTTAACACCTGCCGCTGATAAATCAGCAAGAGTAACTGAAATGACTGCTAAATCCTTGTTTGCATCTTTACCAACAAGTTTTGCACTAACAAGGTCACATTCATTTAAAGATATTGTTACTCTTGAAGCACCTTCAATTACATGGTTGTTTGTTACAATATAAGCATTAATATCATCTTTATAAAAAACTATGCCTGAACCTGAACCTTCACTTTCATAAGCTCTATTGAAAAAATCAACACCTTGTACGACAGATGTTATACAAGCTACAGATGGTTTAACTTTTTTAATTATATCTACAGTATTTTGTGAAGCCTCATCAAGAGTCTTTATAACATTATCAGTTCCATTGTTTTCTAAAGTTGAAACTTCAAAATTTTTGCTTTCGTTAATTTCACTTAATGCTTTATTTGAAAAGTAGGGTATAGCTGCACCGGCACTTAAGCCGACAGTTGCTCCTACTAAAATTGCAACAATACTGGTTTTTATAAAACTCGGTTTATTTTTTCTCATCATACATCACCTCTTTTAGAATTTAGAATTTGCATCAGCAAGAGTTACTTGAACTTCCATAGGATTTGTTCCGTTTCTTACTATTGACATTTTAATTACATCGTTAGGTTTATGTGATGAAATAATCTTTGATAATTCATCTATAGTTGTTATGTTTGTGCCGTCTACTGCCGTAATAATATCAGAACGCTGAATACCTGCTTTTTCTGCTGCTGAACCTTGTTCAACTTTACTAATATATACACCCTTTACATCTATGCCATACATATATCTGAAGTCATCTGTAATTGTGGCACCTGATATACCAAGATAAGCCTTTTGAATACTACCGTTTGAAATCAACTCATCAATAACAGCCTTAGCTGTACTTGTAGGAATAGCATATCCTGTACCTTCAACTGATGAATCAGAAAGTTTTGCAGTATTTATACCTATAACTTCACCTCTTGTATTGATTAAA
>JBJFFW010000065.1:0-6441 GCA_051892075.1 Lachnospirales bacterium | reverse complement strand
GCCTATAAAATAAGGAGAAAACCATTGTTTAGAAAAATATGCACAACTTTCATAAAATCCCAATGAATTTAACTTATTAGCTTCATCAATAAATTCTTCACCACTTACAGCGGAACCACTAAATTCCATTGAAATTTCATTATTAAAATTATTATTCTTATAAGAATAAATATTAATATATTGGCTTGCACCGTCAGCAAAGGTATTGTTTTGAGTGGCACATTGTAAAACAATATAATTATTTTTCACAAAACACTCAAGTCCGCCTGCATCAGTTGAGCTGTCTAAAAAAGTAAAGTACTTAGTTTTTGCTGACATTTTTACCCTTTGACTCTCAACTTCATAAATTTCCAAATAAGCCTTTCCATAAACATCATAGGCATCATCTCTTTTATCCTGTGAATTTTCAATTTTTACAACTAATAATTCCAAGTCATTATCACTGTCAAAATCCCCTATTTTTCCACCTATTACACCATCGGAAAATACAGGTTTTTCAGCATAAAATTCCCCTTTCCAGCCATAGGAATTATTTTTAAAACTTCCCTTTTGCATATCATAATAATAATTGCAAAGTAAATTATCATTTGTTTCTCCTGCAAAAGTATTAACTCCCACACACATTAAACCAAAAGCCATTAAAGAACATATCACCTTTTTAAATAACATAAAAACACCCCTTTATATTTTTATATTAATTATATAGTATTTTCAATTTTTAATCAACAATTAAATTATATTTTATCTAGGTACCTTGACAATTATTAAAAATAGAGCTATAATATCAAGGTACCTAACTTTTTTATGGAGGTAATTTATGGAAAATAAAGATTTGTTATTTATTATGGAAAAATGCGGTCACTTTCTATATCACAGACGAGGTGGAAAAAGAGGTCAGTTTAGAATTTTAAAATTAATAAATGAAAAAGGGCAAATTACTCAAAAAGAGCTATTAAAAATACTCCCTCTTAAATCGGGTTCTGTTAGTGAAACAGTTAAAAAACTTGAAAATCAGGGCTTTATTTTAAAAGAAAAAGATAATTTGGATAAAAGAAAAATTAATATTTCTCTGACAGAATTAGGAAAGGATTTTCTTGAAAATCAAACTAAAATAACTAAAGAACAAGAGAAAGTTCTTTTTACTTCTCTTTCAAATAATGAGCAAATTGAACTTGAAACCTTACTTAACAAGCTTTTTAAAGATTGGGAAAGCAAATTTGACAGCTCTCTTTTTAACCACAGAAAGGAGGAAGGATAGTGTTTAAACTTTTAAAAAAATATTGGTTTTGGGGGCTTTTATCTCCAATATTTATGTTTGGAGAAGTTTTGATGGATTTAATTCAACCTGATATGATGAAAGTTATTATTGATGAGGGAGTTTTGGGACTATCAAATAATGGTGTTGGCAATCTTAAATTAATAATAACAATGGGTATTGCTATGATTGGAGTTGTTATAATCGGAGGAATTTGTGGAGTTCTTTCCGGAGTATTTGCCAATATGTTTAGCCAAAACTGGGGAAATGAAATAAGAAAGCTATGCTTTAAAAAAGTTATGCTCTTTTCCTTTGAACAGACAGATAAATTTTCAACAGGTTCTCTCATAACCAGAATAACAAATGATGTTACTCAGCTTCAAAATCTTGCAACACAGGTAGTAAGAGGCTTTGTAAGAACTATTCTCCTATTTGTAGGAGGTATTTATTGTGTTTTATCACTTAATTTAAAATTTGGTGTAGTTTTAGGCTGTGCATTACCTTTTGTACTTTTTGGAGTTATGTTTTTTATAACAAAGGCAACACCCTTTTTCAGCGTTTTACAGAAAAAACTTGATAAGGTAAACAGCGTAGTACAGGAAAATGTATCGGGAGCAAGGGTTGTAAAAGCCTATGTAAAAGAAGAATACGAAGAAAAAAGATTTGGAATTGCAAATAATGAACTTGTTAAAACTCAGCTTAAAGTTTTAAATCTTTTTGCTTATATGACACCTCTTGCAAATATTGTTTTAAATATTGTTCTTGTTGTTATTATTAAAGTAGGTGCTATAGAATTTCAAACAGGAAGTACAACTCCCGGAAGTATAATGGCTGCAATTACATATTTGTCAAGAATTAATCACTCTGTTATGATGCTTGCAATGATTTTCCAAACTGTATCAAGAGGTAAGGCATCAGCAGACAGATTAAATGAAATAATTAAAACCGAGCCTATAATTAAAGACGGAAATTTCAATGGAGATACTAATGTTAAAGGAAAAATCGAATTTAAAAATGTATCTTTTTCATATCCAAAGGGTAATGGTGAACTTGTACTTGATAATATAAATCTTGTTATAAATTCGGGAGAAACCCTAGGTATTTTAGGTGCTACAGGAAGTGGAAAATCAACTCTTGTTAATTTAATTCCAAGATTTTATGATACAACAGGTGGAAGTGTCTATGTTGATAATATTAATGTAAAAGATTATAAACTTTCTGATTTAAGAGATAAAATAGCTTTTGCACTTCAAAAAAGCGAACTTTTCACATCATCAATTAAAGAAAATATATTATGGGGAAATGAAAACGCCAATGATAATGATGTTTATACCGTAGCAAAACAGGCACAGGCTTTTGATTTTATAAATTCAAAAGAAAATGGCTTTGACACAATGGTTGCCGAAAAAGGTATGAGCCTTTCAGGAGGTCAAAAACAAAGAATTTCAATAGCAAGAGCTTTAATTAAAAATGCTGAAATTATAATTTTTGATGATACTACAAGTGCTTTAGACCTTAAAACAGAGGGTGATTTATATAAAGCCTTGAAAAAAGACTATTCCAATATTACAAAAATTATTATAGCCCAAAGAGTTGCTTCTGTTAAGAGTGCTGACAGAATAGCAATAATTGAAAACGGAAAAATTGCTGCCTGTGACAGCCACGAAAATCTTTTGAAAAACTGTGAAATTTATCAGGATATTTATAATTCACAGCTAAAAAGGAGTGAAAATAAATGAGTAATGAAAATAAGCCAAAAATTACAATGAATATTCCGGGCATCAAAGGTCCAAGACAATATAATTCCGTAGAAAAACCAAAAGAAGGTAAAAAGACAATTTCAAGACTTTTAAAGTATTTCTCAAAAGAAATAAGACTTATTTTATTCCTTATTTTAGCTGTTATAATTGTTGTAATTTGTTCAGTTTCAGCTCCAAGTTTGCAAAGTAAAGCCATTGACACTATTGCCAATGGAAAATACAATAATTTAACAATTATTCTAATAATTATGGCTGTACTCTATGTAATATACAGTGTTTCAACTCTTTTTCAAAATTTATTATCTGCCTCATTAAGCCAGAAAATAGTTAAAAAAATGAGAGAGGATTTGTTTGAAAAAATAGTAAATCTTCCAATTAAATATATTGACTCTCACCCTCATGGAGATATAATGAGCCGAATGACAAATGATGTTGAAAATATTTCAAATACAGTATCCCAGTCCTTGGGTTCTCTTGTGTCCGGAATACTTACAATTATTGGTACAGTTTTTATGATGCTCTACTATTGCCCAAGACTTGCCCTTTTAAGCTGCACAACCGTAATTTTAACGGTTTTGGTAACAAAATATCTTTCAAAAATAATGAAGAAATTTTTTACTCAAAGACAGGTTTTTCTTGGTGAATTAAATGGAATTGTAGAAGAAAAAGTTATAGGCTATAAAACCGTTGTGGCATACAACAGACAAAATGCCATAATAGAGGAATTTAACAAAAGCTCCGATAAACTTACAAAAACAGGAATTATAGCTGAAATATGGAGTGGCTCAATGGGACCTGTTATGAATGTAATAAGTAATATCGGCTTTGTAATTATAGCTGCCTTTGGAGGATATTTTGCCGTTAAAGGCATAATTTCAATAGGTGTTGTTTCAGCTTTTATAGTATATGCTAAGCAGTTTAGCAGACCTATAAATGAAATTGCTCAGGTTTATGGTCAAATTCAAACAGCTATTGCAGGTGCAGAAAGAATATTTGCCCTTATAGATGAGGAAAGGGAAAATAAAGAAGGCAGCTTCAATATGGAAAATTCTAAAGGAGTTATTACCTTTAAAAATGTTGATTTTTCTTATGTTCAGGGCAAACAGGTTCTTTTTGACTTTAGCCTTAATGTAAAAGCAGGACATAAGGTAGCTCTTGTAGGTGCAACAGGAAGTGGTAAAACTACTGTTGTAAATCTTCTTATGAGATTTTATGATATAGATAAGGGTGAAATTTTAATTGACGGAGTAAATATTAAGGATATTGCCATAGATGAGCTTAGAAAAAACACAGCCATAGTTTTACAGGATACGGTTTTATTTTCTGACACCATAAAAAATAATATTAAATATTCAAATTTAGATGCTACAGATGATGAAATTATAAAGTCTGCAAAACTTAGTAACTGCTATAATATGATTAAACATTTGCCGGATAAATTCCATACTCATCTTACAGAGGGGGGACAAAATCTATCTCAAGGACAAAGACAGCTCCTATCTATTGCAAGAGCTTTCCTTGCCAATCCAAAAATTTTAATTTTAGATGAGGCAACCTCAAGTGTAGATACAAGAACTGAAAAAAATATTCAAGACGCTATGGTAAATCTTATGAAAGAAAGAACAAGCCTTATTATAGCTCACAGACTTTCAACTATTCAAGACGCAGATTTAATAGTAGTTATGGATAAAGGAAGAATTGTAGAAACAGGAAATCATAATGAACTTATAAACAAAAAGGGCAGATATTATGACCTTTATATGACACAGTTTGAGGGAAATGCCATTTAGAATAATTAGCTATAAACCACTTTATTAAACATTATTAAAAAAAGGAATAACTAAATATAAACTGACCTCCAATCCTTAGATTTTTAGGTCTAACTTTTGAGGTCAGTTTAATAACATCATATTTTGCAATATAAAGTTATATGTTTTAGAAAGGTAAATAAATGAGTACAGTTAAAACAGCCGTAGTAAAAAGATTTAAAATACTACTTAAACAAAAAAATATGACACCAAATGCTCTTGCAAATATTTCAGGTGTAACACCTTCAACAGTTTACAGTATATTTGACCCAAAAAGAAAAGATATTTCAATTATAACAATAAAAAAATTATGTGACGGTTTAGAATTATCTTTAGGTGAATTTTTTTCTGATGAAATATTTGATGAAATTGAGCAGGAAATAAAATAGGTTATATTATTTTTAACAATAATTGACAACAACAATAATACATATTATAATATATATACTATAATATGTATAAGGAGATGTTACTATGGCAAATTATAATGACAGTTCAACTTTTTCAACTGCTTCCGGACAAAATTTACAATATGTTGTGTTACAGGTAACCTTAAAAGAAAAATTTTTAGGTACAGGTTCAGGTAATTTGACTGAACTTGAAAGAGCCATTAATGAACAGGCAGCAAAAGGATACCGCTTACATACAATAACAACATCAAACGGTGGCAGTAAGGGTATGCTTGGAGGAGATAGAATTCAAGCTACTATGGTTTTTGAAAAAATTGTATAATAAAAAATAAGAGTTTGATTAGTGATTAATACTATATCAAACTCTTTTTAAATGCAAAAATAATAATTATCTTCCTTTAACACAAAGGCAATAGCTCACATTTTTATGTTCACAAATTTTAGCATTCGGATTTTCTTTATTATATTCATTAAAATATTGTTTTGTAATTTCATCAGAATTTAAGTGTTCATATATAAGAAAATCATACTTTTCAAGTAATTTTTCAAGTTCACTATAATATAAACAAAACTTCATTTTTTCATTAGCACCCTCTGCAAGTTTTTTATTTTTTTCATTTTTTTCTGATTTTTCCTTATTTGGATAGTCAAAAAATATAGCACTTCCCTTTTTTAAAACACTGCTTAAATTATTTATAATATTTTCAAATTCTAACTCTGTCATATAATAAACCAAACCTGATATATTGCAAAAAGTTATTTTGTTCTTATTAAAGTTCTCATTTTCTGTTATTTTTTTATACAAATTCTCATCTGTAAAATCCCATTTTATATAATGAACATTATTTGGGACAAGAATATCAGCTCTTTTAAGACGCATAATTTTATCTTCTATCATATCACTTCTGTCAATTTCAAATATTTCCAATTTTTCAGCCCATTTCTTTTGACGATAAGAAAAAGTATCATAACCTGTCCCTAAAATTATATATTGCAAAGTTCCTGTTTTGACTGAAATTTCAAGTATTTTTTCAGAATATACACTTCTGCCTAAAGGTGTAGGTGATAAATAATTATCTACTATCAATTTTAATGCTTCATCTTTACTGCCTTTAAAATCTTTGTTAAAAAACTCAATTCCTTTTGACATATTTTCACTTATACTTTTATATTCATCATCGGTCAAAAGGGATTTGGCAACATAATCA
>JBJFFW010000064.1:0-6445 GCA_051892075.1 Lachnospirales bacterium | reverse complement strand
ACTAACCTAATAATAATACCTGTAATAAATCCTCAAGGATTGACCAAGGGTCAATCCCTTTTAAAGTTTTTGCCAAGCTTTTTTCAAAAAGCTTATGGGGTTTGGGGCAAAGCCCCAATAATCATATCTTGTTGCTTCTTCTCCAAATGTTCATTTTTTCAGCCTCTTTTATAAGCTCCTCTCTAAAATCGGGATGAGCAATAGAAATAAGCTTTTCGGCTCTTTGCCAAGATGGCAAGCCTTTAAGACAAACCTTTCCATATTCTGTAACAACAAATTGAGTGTTAGCCTTAGTATCTGTTACGGAAGCACCAAGGGATAGAGTTGGTAAAATTCTTGATTTTACCTCACCATTTTTTGTTGTGTATGTAGAAGATAAGCAAATAAAACTTTTGCCGCCTCTGGATAAATAAGAGCCTATTACAAAATCAAGCTGACCACCTGCGCCGCTTATATTTCTAACTCCCGAACACTCAGCATTAATCTGTCCAAAAAGGTCAATATCAATGGCATTATTAATTGAAATAAGATTATCAATTTGAGAAATAATACCTATATTATTAACATAGTCAACAGGCATACCCATACAATGGTGGTTATTATCAAGAAATTCATATAGTCTTTTACTTCCTGCTGCAAAGGCATAAACCTGTTTGTCTGTATCAATATTTTTCTTGGCACAGGTAATTTTTCCTGCCAAGGTCATATCCATCATAGAGTCAACATACATTTCAGTATGAATACCCAAGTCCTTTAAATCACTTTCAGCAATAAGAGTACCTACTCTGTTTGGCATACTTCCAATACCAAGCTGTAAACAGGCACCGTCACTAATTTCAGCTACAATTTCTTCAGCAATTATTTCATCTACATCAGAAACAGTTGTACTTCCCAACATTTCAGCTACAGGAGGGTTATCTCCCTCAACAATCATATCAATTTGAGATATATGTATGCTTGTACCCTCGCCAAAGCACCTTGGTAGATTTTTATTAACTTCCACAACCACTAATTTACTTACTTCACAGGCTGCTTTAAGGTGAGATACACAAGGTCCAAAGTAAAAATAGCCTTCCTCGTCCATAGGAGTTACTTGAGTGAAAATAACATCAGGCTTATTTTCCATTTCATAATAATAATATGGCAATTCAGAATATCTTACAGGAGCTAAAAATACATTACCGTTTTTATAGGCTTTTCTGTCTATTCCTGTCATGTGCCAGCTATTCCAAGTAAAATGTTTGGCAGGTTCATTAATTTTAAAAATTTCAGGCTCCCAAATTAAAACTCCGCCTCTTACATTAATATCATAAAGATTTTCCATTCTTTTTGCTAATGCCTTATCTAATGTTACAGGAGTAATTTCTGCCCAACTGTAATCAATCCAGTCACCGTCTTTTACAACCTTGCAGGCATCATCTGCCGAAACAAGTTTAGATTTGTAAATTTCATAATAATCCATAAAATACCTAATCTCCCTATTTTTTTATGATTTTATTTTATCATTATAACACTTTTTTTTCAATAGCTACTTATAACAGCTTCCCGTATAAGCATTTACATAATAAATTCTGTCATTTACATAAATTGCATAAACAGGTGGAATAGCTCCCTCCTGATTTAGAGAAGTTCTGTTATCATAATATCCTTTTTCAACGGCTTTAATTGATTTTTCTCCCGAAATATCCTCTGAAATTTTATTAATGGCATAATAAATTGCTTCATCAGCACCAATGGTATCCTGTCTGTTTCCTGTGGATTTTAAAACTTCAGAATAATTTAAGGTAATGGTTATAGTATTATCCTTTAAGGTATCAACTGAAATATAGTTGCTAAAAACAGGCATTTCTCTGTATTTCTGAAAATAATAAATACTGTTTCCTGCTTTTCTTTCAATGTCAAAACTTCCTAAAAGCTCTGTTAAAGAATTAATATAGCCTTCATATTCTTTTTTGTCTGTGTTAAAAATTACTTTTGAACCCTCAACTGTAAGCTTTTCCTTTCCCTTTGTAAAAATTACATTTGTAAGATAATCTGTTCTTTGAACATCTGTAATTGTTCCAAAGAAAATCTGCTGAAGTTTAATATAGTCATAATCATATTTTTTTATGGAAAGCCTTGAAGTTGGTATAATTCTTTCAGGCAGTTTACAGTTAATTTCAGTGTCGTAATCTTCACATATATTCATAATGTTTCTTATTCTTTCAACACTTACTGAATTGGTTTTTATTTTATATAAATTTAAAACCAAAAGAAAAATATTGATTATAATTAATAGAATTAATATAAAATTTTTAGCTTTTGACCATTCCATAAAACCGACCTCTTATTCTCTTTTGGCTGAAACCATATATTCCTCGTTTTCAATATTTATAATCCATTCTAAAGACGCTTTATTATTTGTATCTGCAATATAGCATAAATTAATGTCATTTATTTTTTTGTCTTTATAAACCTTATCTATTGCCGATACAAAATCACAATCGGCTACAAGCTTTTTATTAGAGCTTTCAAAATAAAAGGCATATTTTCTGTATTTTATAGGTTTTCCAAGCTCTGTTACAACCTCAATAAAGCTATCCATTGAGGTTTTATTTTTAATATTTTTACTTGGCTTAATATATTTATCTCCTAATTTATAATTAAATTTAAAGGTATATCTTCCTGAAGAAGATGAATAGCTGTCAAGATAATATTCATTTTTAATAAAGCTGTCCATACCTATTGTATTTACGGCTGCAATATAATTTGCTGAAAAAGAGCTGTCATTTACATTATTAGCCTTGTAGCTTGAATACTCCATAACATTTGTGTTTTTATCATATTTTACAACAGTTACTTCGTCGCTGTAGGTTAGGGCATTATTTTCATCAGAGGACCATTTTGCAACAGGGTTATTGAAAAAATCCTCGGCATTTTTTTCAGCCATAGACTCATCTTCATACATTCCCTTAACAAAAAGCTCCGAATACTCAATACCATTTTCCTGCCATGCAGGTATAAAAACATTTCCTAAAAATATATCAAAGCCTGAGGATACACTTGAAATATAATCAGACCCACTGCCATTTACAAAATTTGAACTGGCATTAAAAAGTATTGAAGATATATCACTGTCTGACAGCTTTCTTGCAGAATATTTATTGTTTTGGCTGTTATAAAAAACTGTAGTTATGGTACTTCCTGAATTATCAGACTGAATAATAATATTATCAAAGGCTGTAATATCACCTATTTTATCGCTTTTTACATTATTTCCAAAAAGATAGCTTATATTATCATTATCAAGAACACATCTGTATTCATATACAACAGTTCTTGATGTAAAAATATTACTCCAGTTAAACTCGCCAATATCTGCCTTATCACCGTTGTTAATACATTGTGCTATAACCTGGTCAAAACTTTTCTTATATTCTGAATTATAATTATCACTGCTTTTTCCCACTATTTTATTATCACCTACATTTACAATAATTCTATCAAGAATATAGTCCATTGTATCGGTAGTGCTTACCTCTTTGGTGTTAAAAATCTGAAATGGACTTTTTAATGAAAAATTATCAAACCACAGCATACCAATTTGGTAAGCTGTAAGAACAAAAAGCAAAAATATAAGAATGTTTCTTAATATATTTCTCATAGTAACACCTCGGAAAAGCATAATAGGTAATAGGTAATAAGTAATAAGTAATAGGTAATAGGTAATAGGTAACAGGTAGCAGGTAACAGGTAATAAGCATTAGGTAATAAGTAATGGTAGGGGCGACCAGTGGTCGCCCGAATAGTAGGGCAATAGGTAATGGGTACAAATGAAACCGATTTTTTAAATTATTAACAAAAAGGCTGCTGCAAAACTTGCAGCAGCCTCTATTTTAAAAAAGGTTTACCACTTTCCCCTACCGGGAACAGCAATACTTTGGGAAAGAACAGATTTTAAAACCTTGTTCTTTCTATTAATAGTAGTTCTAATTTCGGAATATTTACCGTCTTTTCTTGCTGTAATAACAAGATAATTAACACCTTCTTTAAGGCTTATATTCTGGCTGAATATTCCTGTTGAGCCAACAGTAAGATTATAAGTTCTAATTAACTTATAAGCAGTTTGACCTGCTGAATTTGTATATGGCTCATAAATTGTAATACTAATTTTTGCACCTGTCTCAGCTGTACCGGAAATAACTCTTGTAGAATCAAAAGTAATTTCTGATGTTTTATTAGCTGCAATACCACTTGTAATTTTAAAATTATTAACAGCAGGAGCTGCATGGGTACTGACACTAAAAGGTATAGCCAGACAAAAAGCTATAGCCACAGCAAAAATTAACTTAATAATAGTGCTTTTATAATCAGCAATAAAAGTCATAGCTAACCCTCCTTAAAAAAACTTGTGGTATGTATACCAAATTAGTTAGAAAGCTCAAGGCTCTAACTAATTTGATAACACATAACCTCTACACTAGCACAAGATACATAATATTTTATGCTAAATACATTATACAATAGAAATGTTACATTTATATTACAGAGGCTTTACGATTACATTAAACTTTATTCTATCACATTATAGCCTGTAACATTGTTATTATCCATCCATTCTTTCTTGCATTTTAAAAGGTATTCAATAGTGGAATTTTCCTTGCCGTAAATGGCTTTATAAAGAACCTTTGTGTTAAGCAAATCATTATAAGTAAGGTATGGATAATCAACCATTGTGTTAGTGTTTGCAAGATAATAGAGGGCATAATTTAAGTTGTTGTTTGCAAGTACCCATTGGTCTTGGGTGTCCTCTACACCTTTAAGCATTTTATCAGCCAAATCCTTATATTTTTCTTCTCTTGTTGTCTGATACATTTTATAAAGGAAATTAAGTTCTGCAAGCTGATGATTAAGTGAAATATGAGTATCAGTATGGTCTAAATCATAGCCATAATCTTGAACTAAAATTCCTCCGTTTTTAGTTTTATAACTTTTATTATTTGCGTGTTCAATAAAATATTCACAATATTTTGTGGCAGCAAATAAAAATTCATCATTATTATATCTCTTATAAGCATTTATAAGATTTTCGGCAAAATCTGTATTAAATCTTGTATCATAGAATTTTGCACCTATATTAAAATCTGTTGCAAGCCAATCTGATTTTGGGCCTGTTGCCCAATAGAGTGATGAATTCTGATTTTTCATACAGGTATAGGTAAATACATATCCAAGGTCAAATGCTGCCGGAAAATTGCCATATCTTGTAAAACTTGAACCTACATAATTAGACGGGTGTCTGTAAAGCATAGTTTCACTATATGGTGTGTAATTACTTGGTGTTGGAAAATAATAGCCGTCATAGCTAAATCTTCTGTTTATAGCCAAGTCCTGTTTCATTGTGTCAAAATGATTAGCATCATTCCAGTTGGCTAATGCCTTATCACTTGTTAAATACCATATTTCTCCAATAACATCTTCATATATTGGGAAAGAAAAATTAAGGCTGTAGCCTGTTTCTGTTTTTGTTATATCTACTTTTTGTTCAAATTCAGGTCT
The DNA here is from genome assembly GCA_051892075.1 of Lachnospirales bacterium. Lineage (GTDB taxonomy): Bacteria > Bacillota > Clostridia > Lachnospirales > CAG-274 > HGM11788. Next base: position 907 of record JBJFFW010000064.1, on the reverse strand, counting down.
GTATTCCAAGGTGTTATTTTCAAATTTGTTTGTATAAACTCCCGGAACACTTATTATTATATGAGCCTTGTCTGTGTCAATAAAAAGTGTCTGAAATTTTGTATTTTCAATATTTCCTGACATATACCACTCATTTGTTTCAGGGTCTATATATCTTATTTCAATAGTATCACCTAAAATTTCTAAAGACTCATTTAATCTTTCATAATTTGTATTAGCATCTTCAGTTGCAGGTGCTTCTAAAGTTTTATTAAAATTATATCTTTTAATTACAAACTTACTTTCATCAAAGTTAAAAGTTTTACTTGTTACAGAGTATGTATCGTCCATATTTTCAGTGTTTTCTGTAATTTCTGGAGCAGTAACGGCTGTCCACTTATCTTTAAAGGTTTTTGCCGCAATATTATATGCCTCAAGAACTTTTCCTGTAAAAGGCTTGCAATTTTCATCAGCATTTGCTATTGAAAAACTTGATACAGTTGTAATCTGTGAGTTGGCTTCAATAACTTTTGAAATAAGTTCCTGATTTTTACTTGTGGTAGTTTCAGTTTCTTCTTCTGTAGTTGTCTCGGTAGTTGACTCTGTTGTAGTTTCAGTTGTTGTTGTAGATGTAGATGGCATTAAAGGGGCAATACCTTTTTGCTTTGGTATGGCATAGGCATACACAGCCGAAATAATGACAAAATACATAGTAGCAATAATAAATAAAATTTTTAATTTCTTATTCATAACCTCACTCCTGTTATTTATTCTCTCCATAGATAGGGTTATTATAACAGATTTTATTTGGATATTATATTACATTTTAATTTCAATTATATTTAAAATATTATAATAGGAAGTAATTGGCAAAAATTAAAATCTTTGTATATTTTATATTTTTTGGTTAAAAATAATTATGAGGTGA
>JBJFFW010000063.1:0-6453 GCA_051892075.1 Lachnospirales bacterium | reverse complement strand
CTCAGGAGACTGTACAAGTGAGTTCATCCAATACTGAAAAAATTATATGTCCTAATTGTGGGTTTGAACAAGCGTCAAACAGATCGTGTTGTTGGAAATGTGGTGTTAATTTTAATATTAATAAAGAATCGTAATAACTAATGTTTGAAGACTTCTCCGGCATATGAAGGATTTATCCTTCGTATGCCGGAGATTGTATTGCAGAATTCAGTCTGACATTTATTGTTACTCTAAAAAAATACAGAAATTTTTCATTTACCTATTGACAAGGTATGAAATACAATGTATAATGCAAGTAATTTAATATGATAAACCGTTGAAGCGGAGATAACGGCAATGATGCCTTTACAGAGAGCCTGTGGTGCTGAGAGTCAGGTGAGAAACAAGTTGTCAAATGGACCGCTGAGGGCGCAGTCAAATGGGGTTTCCCAGAGTATTCTGCGACGCTGCAGGCAAGCGTACAAATGCCGGGGATATGTTGGTATCCTGCTAAGTGCACGGGGCGAGCCCGTGAAACAAGGTGGCACCGCGGATAATGTTTATATTATTCGTCCTTGACAGATGGTATATTTCTGTCAAGGACGTTTTTGTTTATCTGAACTTCTTTGACTGAAATTAAAAGTTAAAGGAGTTTTCTTGTTTTAAGGAGGTAAATTCAATGCTGCTAACCAAGCGTTGGCGCCCGCAGGGCCGCCGCACGAACAAATATATATTTAATAAGAAACATTATAAATCAATCTGAAAACATAAGGAGTTATTAAAATGAAAAATATTTATGAAAGTCCTCTTAATTCAAGATATGCAAGTCCTGAAATGAAGGCTGTATTTTCTCCTGATATGAAATTTAAAACTTGGAGAAAACTTTGGATTACTCTTGCAGAGTGTGAAAAAGAACTTGGTCTTGATATTACTGACGAGCAAATTGAAGAATTAAAGGCTCATAAGGACGATATTAATTATGATGTGGCAGCAGAAAGAGAAAAGCTTGTCCGTCATGATGTTATGGCTCATGTTTATGCTTATGGTACTCAGTGTCCAAAGGCTAAGGGTATTATTCACTTGGGAGCTACAAGTTGTTATGTAGGTGATAATACTGATGTAATTATTATGGTTGAGGCTATGAAGATTATTAGAAATAAGGTCCTTTCCGTAATTAAGAAACTTTCTGATTTTGCTATGGAATATAAGGATATGCCAACTCTTGGCTTTACTCATTTTCAGGCAGCACAGACTACTACTGTAGGTAAGAGAGCTTGTCTTTGGATTCAGGATTTAATGATGGATTTAGAGCAGATTGATTTTGTTCTTAAAAATGCAAAGCTTTTAGGCTCTAAGGGTACTACAGGTACTCAAGCTTCATTTATGGAGCTTTTTGAAGGGGATACTGAAAAGGTTAAGGCTCTTGATAATATGATAGCTGAAAAACTTGGCTATAGTGGAGTATTTGCCGTTAGCGGACAGACTTATACAAGAAAGTTAGATTCACTTTTTGTAAATGTTTTAAGTGGAATTGCTCAAAGTTGTACTAAGTTTTCAAATGATATGCGACTTTTACAGCACTTAAAAGAAATGGAAGAACCATTTGAGAAAAATCAGATTGGTTCATCTGCCATGGCTTACAAGAGAAACCCTATGAGAAGTGAAAGAATGGCATCTCTTGCAAGATATATTATGGTAGATGCTTTAAATCCTGCTATTACTGCTGCTACTCAGTGGTTTGAGAGAACTCTTGATGACAGTGCTAATAAGAGAATTGCTATTCCTGAGGCTTTCTTAGCTTGTGATGCAATTTTAAATATTTATATTAATGTTTCAGGTGGCTTTGTGGTTTATCCTAAGGTTATTCATAGAAGACTTATGGAGGAACTTCCTTTTATGGCTACTGAAAATATTATGATGGACGCTGTTAAGCGTGGCGGCGACAGACAGGAACTTCACGAAAGAATTAGAGAGCTTTCTATGGAGGTAGGAGCTGTTGTTAAGCAAGAGGGCGGCAAAAACGACCTTATTGAAAGAATTGCCAAAGAGCCTATGTTTGGTATGAGCCTTGAGGACCTTGAGAAAATTCTTGACCCTAAGAATTTTGTAGGCAGAGCTCCTCAGCAGGTTGAAGAATATATTAACGGACAGGTTATGCCTGTGCTTGAAGCTAATAAGGATAATTTAATTAGTGATGCACAGTTAAATGTCTAAGGAGGTTTTTAAATGATTAGAGCTATTGTTGGTGCTAACTGGGGTGACGAAGGTAAGGGTAAAATTACCGATATGTGTGCCGACCAGTCTGATATTGTTGTAAGATTTCAGGGCGGTGCCAATGCAGGTCATACTATTATAAATGATAAGGGCAGATTTGCACTTCATCAGTTGCCAAGTGGTGTTTTTCACGAGCATATTACTAATGTAATTGCAAATGGTGTGGCACTTAATGTTGCTTCTTTAAAAGAAGAAATGCAGTCTATTATTGATGCAGGTATTAAGTTTAATCTTCTTATTAGTGAAAGAGCACAGGTGCTTATGCCTCATCATGTTTTAATGGATGTTTATGAAGAAGAAAGATTAGGAGATAAAAAATTTGGCTCAACTAAGAGTGGTATTGCTCCATTTTTCTCTGATAAATATTCAAAAGTCGGTATTCAGGTTTGGGAGCTTTATGATAAGGATTTTCTCCTTGAAAAACTTGAAACAATGTATGAAAAAGTTAATATTCAGTTTAAGTATTTATACAACAAAGAGCCAATAGACTATAAAGAGGTATTTAATACTCTTTGTGAATATGCTGAATTTATTAAGCCTTATGTTGCAGATACATCAAAGTTTTTAAGAGATGCAATTAAGGAAAATAAAAATATACTTTTAGAGGGTCAGCTTGGCTCTTTAAAGGATACAGACCATGGTATCTATCCTTATGTTACAAGTTCATCAACTCTTGCAGGTTATGCAGCAGTAGGTGCAGGCATACCACCTTATGCCATTAACAATATTACTGTAATAACCAAAGCTTACTCATCAGCAGTAGGTGCAGGTCCTTTTGTGTCAGAGCTTTTTGGTGATGAGGCAGATGAGCTTAGAAAGCGTGGAGGAGATAAGGGCGAATTTGGAGCTACTACAGGCAGACCAAGACGAGTAGGTTATTTTGATGCAGTTGCCACAAGATATGGCTGTGAAATTCAGGGTGCTACAGAAGTTTGTATGACTTGTCTTGATGTATTAAGCTATATGGATACTCTTTTCGTTTGCACAGGATATGAGTATGAGGGCAAGGAATACAAGGATTTTCTTACAACTGAAAAACTCTACAAGGCTAAGCCTGTTTATACTAAATTAGAGGGTTGGAAGTGTGATATAAGAGGAATAACAGACTATAACGACCTTCCAAAAGAGGCAAAGGCTTATGTAGAATTTATTGAAAAGGAAATTGGTGTTAAGATTTCTATGGTTAGTAACGGACCTAAGCGTAATGAAATCTTATACAGATAATTTTTGATAAAATATAACAAAAATTAAGTATTTGACGGCTTATTTTAGGTAATATTTATCAAAAAATAAAATTTTTAAAATTTATAGTTGACTTTTTGGGGCAATGATACTATAATTGTGTGTATAGAACAAGGATGTTCAGATACATTTGTTATTCGTATCTGACATCCTTTTTTGTTTTTAAAAAATAAAAATAATATAATTTGGAAGGAGTTTTCAAATATGGCAAAAACAAAACAGCAGATTTTAGACATTTGTAAGGAGCAGGATGTAGAATTTATCCGTCTTCAATTTATCGATGTTTTAGGTGTACCTAAGAATGTAGCAATTACTTTTTCTCAGTTAGAGAAGGTTCTTGAAGATGGTATGATGTTCGACGGTTCTTCTATTGAAGGTTTCGCAAGAATTGAAGAATCTGATATGTATTTAAGACCTGACCTTGACACTTTTGTAATTTATCCTTGGAGACCACAGAAGGGCAAAGTTGCTAAGCTTATCTGTGATGTATATACTCCATCAGGCGAACCATTTGAAGGCGACCCTCGTTCTATCTTAAAGAGAACTATGGCTGAAGCTAAAGAAATGGGTTATGAATTTAATGTAGGTAACGAATGTGAATTCTTCTTATTTAAGACTGATGAAGATGGCAGACCTGTACTTGATACTAATGATAGTGCTGGTTATTTTGACCTTGACCCTGTTGATTTAGGTACTGATGCAAGAAGAGATATTTGTTTAACACTTGAAAAGATGGGCTTTGAAATTGAGGCTTCTCATCACGAAGTTGCTGAAGGTCAGCACGAAATTGACTTTAAGTATGCTGATGCTTTAAAGACTGCTGATAATGTAGTAAACTTCAGATTAGTTGTTAAGACTATTGCTAAGAAGTATGGTTTACACGCAACATTTATTCCAAAGCCAATTTTTGGTATCAATGGTTCTGGTATGCATACTAATATGTCTTTATTTAAAGACGGCAAGAATGCTTTCTTTGACCCAGCAGATGATTTACAGTTATCTAGCACAGCTTACAGCTTTATTGCTGGTGTATTAAAGCATGTTGCAGGTATCACTGCTATTACTAATCCACTTGTAAACTCTTATAAGAGATTAGTTCCTGGTTACGAAGCTCCTTGCTACATAGCTTGGTCAGCATCTAACAGAACTGATATTATCAGAATTCCTGCTTCAAGAGGTGCCGGCACAAGAGTTGAGTTAAGAAGTCCAGACCCTTCTACTAACCCTTACCTTTGCTTAGCAGTTTGTTTAGCAGCAGGTCTTGATGGTATTAAGAATAACTTACCTGTTCCTGATAGTGTAGATATTAACTTATTTAAGTCTACTCAGGAAGAAAGAGATGCCCTTGGTGTTAAGAGCTTACCTGGCAGCTTAAATCAGGCTATTAAGGCTATGGAAGCAGACGGTTTAGTTAAGAAAGTTCTTGGCGACCACGCATATAATGCTTTCCTTACTTCTAAGAGAAAAGAATGGGATAGCTTTAGAATGTTCGTAAGCCAGTGGGAAATTGATAATTACATGTCTGTATATTAATCTCAATGACGAGAATAGAGCCCTGCTATATTCAGCAGGGCTTTTTTAAGGAATAAAATGCCATACTTAGATTATTAATGAATGGAGTGTTTTATAAAATGAGGAACAACATTTTTATTGCCTTAAACAACAAGAAAACAGCATTAAGCATTGCTAAGATACTTATTTCAGAAGGTATTTCTGTTACTGCTGTAATTAAAAATGTTTCAGATTTAACGACGACACTTTCATATTATAAAAATGGTACTATTATAACCTCCTGTCTTTTTGACGGTATTCATATTGACAGAATTATGGACTATGTTCCAGATGGTTACACAGCCATTGTTGTAGGCAATAAGGAACAGCTTAATAATTGTGAAAATGACAATTTATTTAAGCTGGCTGTACCTTTACATAAAAATGATTTAATTTGTGCTTTGGATATGATGTCTACTTTCGATTCCTCATATCAACCTGAATCAAATAAGTCATTACAGGATGAAAAGCTTATAGACAGAGCTAAACATACTCTTATAGATACTTATAATATGACTGAAGAACAGGCTCACAGATATATTCAGAAAAAAAGTATGGATACAGGTAGAAAACTTGTAGAAATAGCTAAGATTATTCTTGAAATTTAATAGATTATCTTATTTTGTAAGAAACTGCAATTTTTTATTGCAGTTTTTTTGTCGAATTATAATATTTTTATTGAAGTAATTGAGAAAATTTGATATACTATGTTTAATAGTGCGTAAAAGTATTTAGATTATACAAAAAAGAGGTACATTTTTATGATATTTTATTTTACAGGTACAGGCAATTCAAAATTTATTGCTAACAAAATAGGAGCTTGTCTTGGAGAAAAGACTGTAGATATTGGTGTGGCATCTAAAAATAATGAGTATAGCTATGATTGCAGTGAGGAGCAGAATATTGGCTTTGTTTTTCCTACTTATGGTTTTTGTATGCCAAGTATTGTGTCTGAATTTATAACGAATATGGAGCTTGATAATCTTCCGGAAAGTGTCTATGTCTTTGCTGTAAATAACTGTGGCAGTGCACAGGGCAGAGCATTGTATGATTTTAATAAAAAGCTTATGGATAAAAATATTACTCTTAATTATTGCAGAAGTATTGTCTTTCCTGATAATTATATTGTTATGTATAATGTTCCGGAGGATAAGGAGCTTAGAAAAATTTTAAGAAGTGCTAATATTAAGCTTGCTAATGTTATTAATAATGTTCTTAGAAACAAAAATAGTCTTGAATTAAATAGGGGAGTTATGACTCCGATTTATAAGGTAATGAACTTGGTTTTTGTTAAGTTTTTAAATGGTACTAAGAAATTTAATGTTAATAATGAATGTGTAGGCTGTGGTATGTGTGCTGATATTTGCAACAGTCAGGCTATTGAAATTAAAGAGGGTAAGCCTGTTT
>JBJFFW010000062.1:0-6462 GCA_051892075.1 Lachnospirales bacterium | reverse complement strand
CACTTTTTTCATTTTTCCTTCAATATCAAGTAATGTTCCTATTATTCCACCTATTACCAAACTTATTACAAATAATATTGAATTACATGGCTCATTTATAAATCTTGTTAAAGCACTTGTTAAACCTACAAAAATTGTGGCAAGTCCAAGAGCCTGTGTTGTTATGTTTTGTAATTTTTCACTGAATTTATCATTTATAATTAAACCTATAAATGTACCTGCAATTATAAATATAACATTTACTATTGTTCCTAACATAATTATTTTTTACCCTTCTTTTCTGTTCCGATTTTTAAACTTCTTGCATAATAAAATAAATATTGCTGGGCAAAACCCGATAAATTGCCCCACTTATTTTTAGCAAAATCGTGAATAATTTTTATATTTGTTTCTTCCTTATTAAAATATAACTCCTCCATTACTCTTTTAACCCATACATCTGTTGGAAATACCTCTCGTCTTTTCATTGAAAAAAGCATAGCACAATCTGCAACCTTTTGCCCTACACCTTTTATTTTTAAAAGCATATTTAAAAGACTTTCCGTATCAAGATTATCTGTAATATCTAAATTTACTTCCTTTGTTTTAATTTTTTCTATGGCATCATATATGTATTTTGCTCTAAAACCCATTCTAAGCTCATATAAAGAGTCTATATCAGCATTTTCAAGCTCCCTAAGAGTCGGAAATAAATATTTATCACCTAATTTTGTACCATAGGTTTCAGAAAGTCTTTCAATAATACCTTTTATTCTTGGTATGTTGTTATTTTGAGAAATAATAAAAGATAAAAGACATTCAAACTTATCCTGATTTAATAACCTTATTCCTGAAGCATATTTAGTTGCTTTAAGCATAATTTCATCATTTGATATTTCTTTTTTTATTTTTCCATAATCTGTTCTAAAATCAAAAAAATCATACCATATACTTTCAAATTCTTCCAATGTGCAAGGATATAGCTCTGCGGAGTTTCCTACCTGTTTAATATTAAGGACTTTATTCATAGCCACTATTTTATAATAGAGTTTATCTATTTTTTCATATCTGAAAAACTGTCCGCACTCTAATATTTCTTCTATATTAAAATCCTCTAAATCAGTCAAAATAACCTTATTATTTATTTCTTCATACTTCATTTTTACACCTCAATTCTACTAAATAATATAACAGATTTATAAAATAAAGACAAGTACGAAAAAATACTTGTCTTTAATAGTTAAATATTCAGATATTTTGAAAGATATTTTCCTGTGTAGGAGTTTTCTACTTTACATACTTCCTCTGGAGTGCCACAGGCTACAATATTTCCTCCTCCATCTCCTCCTTCAGGACCTAAATCTATAATATAATCACAGGTTTTAATAACATCAAGATTGTGTTCAATAACAATAACCGTATTTCCACCCTCTGTAAGTTGTTGTAAAATATCTATCAATCTTCTTACATCATAGGAATGAAGTCCTGTTGTTGGTTCATCTAAAATATAAATTGTTTTGCCAGTACTTCTTTTACTAAGTTCTGTAGCAAGCTTAACTCTCTGTGCCTCTCCTCCTGAAAGAGTTGTAGAGCTTTGACCAAGTTTAACATAGCCAAGACCTACAGCTTTTAATGTTTCAAGCTTTGCCTTTAATTTTGGCAAATTTGAAAAGAAGTCATAGGCTTCGTCAATAGTCATATCTAAAACATCAGATATATTTTTGCCCTTAAATTTTACTTCAAGAGTTTCCCTATTATATCTCTTGCCACCACAAACTTCACAAGGTACATAAATATCAGGCAAAAAGTGCATCTCAATTTTTAAAATACCGTCACCTGAACAAGCCTCACATCTTCCACCTTTTACATTAAAGCTAAATCTGCCCTTGTCAAAACCCCTTATTTTAGAGTCCTGCGTCTGTGCAAAAACATCTCTAATTAAATCAAATAAACCTGTGTAAGTTGCAGGATTTGACCTTGGTGTTCTTCCAATAGGACTTTGGTCAATATTTATGACTTTGTCAAGAAATTCCTCTCCCTCAATACTACCATATTTTCCGGGCTTAATTTTAGCTCTGTTTAAATCTCTTGCAAGAGTTTTATATAATATTTCATTTACAAAAGAACTTTTGCCACTTCCAGATACCCCTGTAACACAGATAAATTTGCCTAAAGGAATTTTTACATCTATATTTTTTAGATTATTCTCTCTTGCACCATATACAGTTAAAAAATTGCCATTTCCCTCTCTCCTTTTTTCGGGAACAGCTATAACTTCTTTGCCACTTAAAAATTTACCTGTAATTGATTTTCTGCTTTTTAAAATCTGATTATATGTTCCTGCAAATACAACCTCTCCGCCTTTATCTCCTGCATAAGGTCCTATATCTACTATATAATCAGCCTCTTTCATTGTGTCCTCATCATGTTCAACTACTATAAGAGAATTTCCAATATCCCTTAAATGTTTTAAAGTTCCCAAAAGTTTGTCATTATCCCTTTGATGAAGTCCTATACTTGGTTCATCTAATATATAAAGCACACCAACTAAACCTGAGCCAATTTGTGTTGCAAGCCTTATTCTTTGAGCCTCGCCACCTGAAAGAGTGCCTGCTGTTCTTGCTAAAGACAAATAGTCAAGTCCCACATTAATTAAAAATCCTATTCTTGCCTTAATTTCTTTTAAAATAGGTGCTCCTATTAATTTTTGAGTTTCATTTAGCTCTAAATTATCAAAAAATTTCTGAATTTCTTTTATTGACATTTTTGTAAGGTCGGCTATATTTTTATCATTAATTGTAACAGCTAAAATTTCAGGCTTTAATCTTCCACCTTTACAGCTTGGACATTCAATATTAACCATAAAAGACTCATATTCTTCCTTAGCCATATCAGAGCTACTTTCCTTATATCTTCTCTCAATTCCTGGTATAATGCCCTCAAATTCAAAGGTATAATACTTTGTAGTATTCCCCACCTTATAAGGAACTTCTATTTGGTATCCATGGGTTCCATATAAAAGTGCATCTGAGGCCTCTCTTGGCAAGTCTTTAAAAGGAGTATTCAAATCAAACTTATATAAATTCATAAGTGCCGTTAAAACAGAATACATAGGAGAGCTTGGATTTGTAATATCTCCAAAGCCCCAAGCATTAACAGCTCCTTGAGATAAAGTAAGCTCTTTATTTGGTACAATTAAATCCTCGTCTACAATCATCTTAACTCCAAGTCCCATACAATCTGGACAAGCTCCCGAAGGATTGTTAAAAGAAAATCTTGACGGCTCAATATCTTCAATACTTATGCCACAATCAGGACAAGCAAAATTTTGACTAAATAAAATTTCCTCTCCACCTATAACATCAACAATAAGCATACCACCACTTAAACTCATTACAGTTTCAATAGACTGGCTTATTCTGCCGGAAATTCCCTCTTTAATAATAATTCTGTCAATCACTATTTCAATATTATGTTTTTTATTTTTATCAAGTGTTATTTTTTCACTTAAATCATATAAATTTCCGTCAACTCTTACTCTTACATAACCACTTCTTTTTGCATCATCAAATATTTTAATATGCTCACCTTTTCTGTTCCTAACAACAGGTGCTAAAAGCTGAATTCTTGTACCCTCAGGTAAAGCCATAATTTGGTCTGTAATTTGGTCAACAGTTTGTCTTTTTATAATTTTTCCGCATTTTGGACAATGAGGTGTACCAATTCTTGAATACAAAAGCCTTAAATAATCATAAATTTCCGTTACAGTACCAACTGTAGACCTAGGATTGTTATTTGTGGTTTTTTGGTCAATAGAAATTGCAGGAGATAAACCCTCTATAATATCCACATCAGGCTTTTCCATTTGACCTAAAAATTGTCTTGCGTAGGAAGAAAGACTTTCAACATATCTTCTTTGTCCCTCGGCATAAATTGTGTCAAAGGCAAGACTTGACTTACCACTGCCACTTAAACCCGTAAGTACAACAAGTTTATCTCTTGGTATAGTCAAATCTATATTTTTAAGATTATTTGTTCTTGCTCCTTTTATAATAATTTTATTTTTTTCCATATTACCACCTGTTATAATAATGATAGCTTTTTATATTCTATCATTTTATCTCTTAACTCTGCCGCCTTTTCAAATTCCAAGTCAGCAGCAGCTTTTCTCATTTGTTTTTCAATTTTACTTATTGCCTTTAAAAGTTCATCTCTTGACATTGACTCTGGAGCCTTATCCGTAATATCAACTTTTGTTTCAACTCCTTGAGTAGCCTTAATAATTTCGTGAACCTTTTTTGTAATTGTCTTTGGAGTTATTCCATGAGCCTTGTTATAATCCTGCTGAATTGCTCGTCTTCTGTTAGTTTCATTAATTGCATTTCTCATAGAATCAGTAATAGTATCTGCATACATTATTACTCTGCCCTTAGAATTTCTTGCAGCTCTGCCTACAGTCTGTATAAGAGAGGTTTCACTTCTTAAAAAACCCTCTTTATCGGCATCAAGTATTGCCACAAGGCTAACTTCCGGTATATCAAGACCCTCTCTAAGCAAATTTATACCTACTAAAACATCAAAAACCCCAAGCCTTAAATCCCTTATAATTTCAAGTCTTTCAAGAGTATCAATATCAGAGTGAAGATATTTTACTTTTATTCCTGTTTCCCTTAAATAATCTGTTAAATCTTCAGCCATTTTTTTAGTTAATGTTGTAATTAAGACTTTATCTCCCGAATTTATAGTTTTATTAATTTCTCCAATTAAATTATCAATCTGCCCTTCTACACCTCTTACCTCTATTTCAGGGTCTAGTAAGCCTGTAGGTCTTATAATCTGTTCAACTACCTGTTCAGTATGGCTGTTTTCATATTTATTAGGTGTTGCCGATACAAAAATCATTTGATTGATTTTACCCTCAAATTCTTCAAATTTTAAAGGTCTGTTATCAAGGGCTGACGGAAGTCTGAAACCGAAGTCCACAAGAGTAGTTTTTCTTGACCTATCGCCATTATACATACCTCCAATTTGAGGTATTGTAACATGGCTTTCATCTACTATCATAAGTAAGTCTTTAGGAAAATAATCAATAAGAGTATTTGGCATACTTCCTGGCTCTCTGCCGTCAAGATGCCTTGAATAGTTCTCAATTCCTGAACAAAAGCCCATTTCCTCCATCATTTCCATATCGTAATTTGTTCTTTGGAGTAATCTTTGTGCTTCTAAGAGTTTATCCTGTGATTTAAGTTCCTTATATCTTTCATCAAGTTCAGCACTAATATCTCTTAAAGCTCTCCTTAAATTATCTGAATTTGTAACATAATGAGATGCAGGGAAAATAGATATATGACTTCTTATTCCCAAAACCTCTCCCGTTAAAACATCAATTTCAGAAATTCTGTCAATTTCATCACCAAAAAACTCTATTCTAACTGCCGTATCAGTACTTCCTGCCGGATAAACCTCTACCACATCTCCTCTTACTCTAAAAGTACCTCTTGCAAAATCAATGTCATTTCTGTCATACTGAATTTCCACAAGTCTTTTTATAACATCATCTCTGTCAATAATAGTCCCCGGTCTTATGGATAAGGTCATTTCATTATAATCAATAGGAGCACCAAGACCATATATACAGCTAACACTTGCAACTATAATAACATCTCTCCTTTCAAAAAGAGCTGATGTTGCAGAATGCCTTAATTTATCTATTTCATCATTAATAGAGCTGTCTTTTTCAATATAGGTATCAGTTTGAGGAACATAGGCTTCAGGCTGATAATAATCATAATATGAAACAAAATATTCAACAGCATTATTTGGAAAAAACTCTTTAAATTCATTATATAGCTGAGCCGCAAGAGTTTTATTATGAGCTATAATAAGGGTTGGTCTATTTACTTTTTCAATAATATTTGCCATAGTAAAGGTTTTACCACTTCCTGTTACACCTAAAAGAGTTTGAAACTTCTTACCCTCTTTAATACCTTTTACAAGTTTTTCAATAGCTTCAGGCTGGTCACCTGTAGGCTTAAATTTTGATACAACTTTAAAATCACTCATACTCTTACCCTCTTAATTAAAATACTATTACACATAACCTATATACTATTATACCACAAAGATATATATTGTCAAACAGATTTTCGACATTTTAAAAGAGATATCACTCTACTGTGATATCCCTTTAATTTCATTAATGTCAAAAGGTGTTTCCTGATATACAATATTAAGCCAGTTAGTATATAACAAGCAACTGTGTGCTTTCCATAAAGATAAAGGCTCATTATTAGGGTCATCATCTTTAAAATAATGCTTAGGAATATCAATACTAAGTCCTTTATTAACATCTCTTAAATATTCATTTTTTAATGTATTTGTGTCATACTCTGAATGACCCATTACAAAGATTTGTCTGTTGTCCTTTGTTGCAGCAATATAAAGACCTGATTCTTCAGAAGTAGATAAAATTTCAAGTTCCTT
>JBJFFW010000061.1:0-1517 GCA_051892075.1 Lachnospirales bacterium | reverse complement strand
TCCTGAATGGTAGGGTATTTTGTTTCAGTGGTACAGGCTGTAAGAAAGAGAATTAAAAAAAAGAGAATTTTTTTCATATAAATCACCCTTTTTATTATATTAAGGGAATTTGATTTTTATTACAATGCACTTTGGGACTTTTTTCCCTAGTAAAACTTTAAAATCCAATTAAACAAGGTCAATCCTTATTTGTTTATTTAAGGATTTATACCTATTACTTATTACATAAAAAAGCCCTATCACTTATGATAAGGCTCATTATTGTTAATTCTATATCCTCTGTAAATTTGTTCAAGTAAAATAACCCTCATTAACTGATGAGGAAATGTCATATCAGAAAAACTAAGTTTAAAATCAGCTCTTTTTAAAACTTCATCACTAAGTCCCAAAGAACCCCCAATTACAAAAGTAATATGGCTTATGCCCTTAACCATATTTTGGCTTAAAAACTTGGCAAAAGCCTCACTTGTCATTTTCTTGCCGTCAATAGCCAAAGCCACAACAAAACTGCCGTCTTTAATAACTTTTAAAAGCCTTTGTCCCTCAATATCCTTAACCTTAATTTCTTCTGCAAGGCTCATATTTTCGGGAGCTTTTTCATCATTAACCTGACAAATTTCAAGATTTACATATCTGCCAAGTCTTTTAGAATATTCATCAATAGCACCTGTAAAAAATTTTTCCTTAATTTTGCCAACACAGGCAATAGTTATTTTCATTTTAAACTAATCCTTCTTTTAACACCATAAGGAGGGGCAACCCACATATTAAAATCTCCACCAATTTCAGCACCCATATCAGCTAAAATACTGCTTACGGTATCATAAGCAATTCTTGGAGTGTTATTATCCTGAGAAAGATGTCCCAAAAATACATATTTAAGTTTTTCACAAATACCCTTTGCAAGAAACTTCCCTGCATTATCATTACTTAAATGACCAAAATCACTTAAAATTCTCTCTTTTAATACTTGAGGATAACCACCCTTTAAAACCATATTAACATCGTGGTTACTTTCTAAAAGAACCAAAGAAGAATTTTTAACATTTTCTTTAACGGTATCTGTAATATGACCAATATCCGTTGCAACGGTAATTTTATGTTTATCATTAAAGACGCTGTAGCCTACAGGCTCACTTGCATCATGAGGAATATTAAAAGGCTTAATACACAAATCATTAAATACACAGACCTCATCAGCATAGACAAGTCTTTCCATATTTCTTCTAAAAGCTCCAACACTTTTAGGCATATTATTCCAAGTACCCTCTGTGGCATAGACAGGAATATTAAATCTTCTTGACATTACACCTATACCACTTACATGGTCGCTGTGTTCATGAGTTACAAAAATAGCATCAATATCGGTACCGCAAAGATTAAGCTCTTTAAGACCTTCTTCAACCTTTTTACCGCTTACACCAGCATCAATTAAAATATTAGTATGTTCAGAGCCAATATAAATACAGTTGCCTTTAGAACTGCTGGCTATAGTAGAAAACCTAAGTTCCATTAAT
>JBJFFW010000060.1:0-1525 GCA_051892075.1 Lachnospirales bacterium | reverse complement strand
GGGGTTTCGGTGGTGCAGTATCTCTTGTAATGAGTATTGTTATTATACTTTCAATGTATGCCACTAGAAAAATAGATAAAAAAATAGGTAATGAAGGAGGTAATTCATAATGAAAAAACAAAAACATATTATCTCCAAAATTTATCTTGCTGTAATGATGATATTTTTCTATTTACCGATTTTATATACTGTGTTATTTTCATTTAATTCATCTAAATCTCTTAGTAAATTTTCGGGATTTTCTTTGCAGTGGTATGAAAAAATGTTTAATAACCACGATATGGTAAATTCTATATATTATACTATATCAGTAGCTATAATAAGTACCTTAGTTTCTACAATTTTTGGTACAATAACAGCTATAGGTCTTTCAAAATCAGGTAAAACTATGAGGGCTGCAGTATCTCAAATAAATGATTTGCCAATTATGAATCCTGATATTGTAACAGGTATCGGACTTCTTATGCTTTTTAGCTCTCTTGCAATACCAAAGGGATATATGACAATGCTTTTATCTCACATAATGTTTTGTACTCCTTTTGTAATACTTACCATTATGCCAAGACTTAGAGCATTAGACCCTAACCTTTTAGATGCAGCATTAGACCTTGGCTGCACACCTTTTCAGGCTCTTACAAAAGTTATAATACCACAAATTACATCGGGTATTATGGCAGGTGCTTTAATTGCATTTACAATGAGCTTTGATGATTTTGTAATATCTTATTTTGTAACAGGCAACGGTGTTAATAATATTTCAATAATGGTTTATACAATGAGTAAGAGAATTAATCCTTCAATTAATGCTCTTTCAACAGTTGTTATTGCAATAATACTTGTTGGCTTGATACTTTTTAATATAATACCAATTATAAAAGAAAAATTTGAAAGGAAAAATAAAAAATGAAAAAATTAATTGCTTTATTATTATCTTCTGCTTTACTTCTTACAGGCTGTGGAGGAAGTGGAACTTCTAATGAAACTACTGATACTGAAAAGGTAACAGGTTTTGAGGGACAAACTCTTAAATTCTATAACTGGGGCGAATATATTGGTGAAAATGTTATTTCAAATTTTGAGGAGAAATATGGTGTTACCGTATTAAACGAACTTTTTGACTCTAATGAAATGATGTATACTAAAATTCAGGCAGGAGATAAATATGATGTTTTAGTTCCTTCTGATTATATGATTGAAAGACTTATTAAGGAAGATTTACTTCAGCCTATTGATAAAAGCAAAATTACAAATATTGATAATCTTGCTGATGGTGTTAAAAATCTTGATTATGACCCTGACAACACTTATTCTGTTCCTTATTTCTGGGGTTCAGTTGGACTTGTATATAACAAAAATAATGTTCCAACAGAAGTAATTGAAAAAGAAGGCTACAATATTTTAAAAAATACCAATTATAAGGGAAATATCTATATCTATGACTCAGAAAGAGATGCCTTTATGACAGCCTTTCAGGCTCTTGGTTATTCTATGAATACAGAAAGTGATGCTGAAATTGAAGCTGCTT
>JBJFFW010000059.1:0-1525 GCA_051892075.1 Lachnospirales bacterium | reverse complement strand
AATACCCATTAAAACTTTTTTATCTTCAATGTCTGTAATTGTATTACTTAAATTTTTGTAAAAGTTCATATCTCCAATTTCTTTTGATATAGCTTCTTTTATTAATTTTGAAATATATTTATTAGGATACATTACTAACACCTCATATAGCCGATATTTATTTATATGCTCCCACATTAAGAAATGTTAATTAAAAATTAGTAAAAATATAAAATAATTTGTCAGTATTATTATATGGAAAAAATTGGTAAAAATGGTATAATCTTTACATAAGGAGTGAGACTAATGTATAATCATACATATATAAACAGTGAAATTATGTATCTTCCTGTAAAAAAAATACTTCCAAATCCCTATCAGCCAAGACAGACCTATGATAAAAAAGCTATGGAACAGTTAACGGCATCAATAAAGCGTTATGGAGTATTGCAGCCTATAGCAGTAAGATATATAAATAATAAAATATATGAACTTGTAAATGGAGAAAGAAGATTAAATGCCACAAAATTAGCTGGATTTGATACAATACCGGCTCTTGTTATTTATGCCAATGACAGAGAAGCGGCAGCAATGACAATTACTGAAAATTTACAAAGAAAAAATTTTAATTATATTGAAGAAGCTGAAAGTATAAGAATTTTAAAATATGGTTTCAAGTATTCAAATGAAGATATTTGTCATATTATTAATAAAGATAAAGAATATATTGAAGATAGTTTATCCTTTTTAGCTTTTGACAATGAGGTAAAAAGACTTTTAAATAAATACAGCATATCAAGACAGGCTGCCAAAGACCTTTTAAAGCTTGAAAATGAAGAAAAACAAAAGGAAATTATAAAAAAAATAAATGATTTTAACCTTGATGATGTTTCTGTTTCATATCTTGTTACAAATGCCATAAGAGAAGAAAACAAAAAAAATAATACAGAAAAAAATCACATAGGCTACTATGAAAAATTTAAAGATATTCGTCTTTTTGCAAATACTTTAAGACAAGCCTTGTCTTATATGAAATCAGCAGGACTTGAAACAAGCTATGAAATAAACCGAGATGATGAAAATTATGAAATAAAAATAAATATAAGAGGATAAAAACAGGCTGTCGAATATTAGACAGCCTTAAAATATGCAATAAAAAAAGTCCGCACATTTTCCCTTGACAGTACCTTCCAAGCGTTTACTATAGCCTCAGCTCAAACCAAGCTACCCTACATCACATGAGAGTGTTTGCTTAGTGCTGCTGCCTTCCGACCCTGACACGGTTCACAAATTCCCATTGCGTAGGACTAAGTCGTCAACACCGAAAACTATAGGACCAGCCTCACAAAATAAAGCCTCAAAAAAACATCATCTCTGCTAGAGCGGATTGCAGATTACAGGGCACCGCTACCTCCCCGACTAGTACGGACTCATCTATTATATTATCTTTTTATGAAAAAGTCAACTAATTTTTTTTATAACATTTCACTAATCTGATTTATTTGTGATAATGTCTTAAGTAATTAGATGAGATTTTGTCCCAAAC
>JBJFFW010000058.1:0-6576 GCA_051892075.1 Lachnospirales bacterium | reverse complement strand
TAATTTTAGGTACTCCTACATATATGGCTGATGTTAGTGGTAGGGTAAAGAGCTTTTTGGAAAGTTTAAAACAATATGGTTTAGCAGGAAAACTTGGTGGAGCCTTTGCTACGGCAGATTATATTCATGGTGGAGGAGATATTGCAATTCAGACTATTCTTACTCATATGATGGTATATGGTATGATGGTATATTCAGGCGGTGGCTCTTGTGGTAAGCCTGTAATTCATCTTGGACCTGTAGCAATAAAAGGTTATGAAGATGAGTTGAAAAATGTTTTTGAAATTTATGGACAGCGTATGGCTGAACAAACTTTAAGAGTTTTTGAAAAATAGTGTTAAAAAAGCTGATGCAAGATTACTGCATCAGCTTTTTTATACTATAACTATAATGTAAAAAATAATAAATGCAATTATTTGATATGAAAAACCTAAAAATATACAAATTATATTTTTAAGCCAATGGGACAGATTTTTTGTTAATTTTAATCTGTCAATGTAATATTTATAATTTGTCATTATGAGCCAAGGTATTATAATAACAGCTATAATCAATATAATTGCCTGAATTAAATACACAATATTGTGATTATCAAAATAGCAATATATATTAAATCCCGTAAACCATATAAGAAAGGCATAATATAACAAAGCTATTATAATTTTATATAATTTTTTACTTCTAAAGCCCGGAAGCTCCTTAAAAAACTTTATAATTAAAGAGTCTTTTTCTGTTACAGCCGATTTCATTAAATATTTAATTTCATCAATATTTTTAAATCTTTTTAATGGGTCAATCTCAATACATCTTAAAATAATATTTTCAATAGTAGCATTTCCTCTATATATTTTAGCAGAGGGAAATTCTCCAGTAAGCATTACATTTATAAGAACTCCTATTGAAAAAATATCGGATTTTTCATCAGTCTGCCTAAATCCAAATTGTTCAGGTGCGGCATAGCCCTCAGTACCCATAAGTGTAGTATCAACGGATTTTTCTCTGTTTTTTATTCTTGATATACCCATATCAATAAGTTTTACGGTTCCCTTATTATCTATAATTACATTATTTGGAGTTATATCTCTGTGAACAATTCCTATTTTATGTATACATTTAATACCATTACAAAGCTGACATATTATATCTCTTACTTCTGATATTTCTAAAATACCTCTTTTTTCTATAATATCAAAAAGACTTTCTCCCTCTATATATTCCTCTATTACAGTAGGTATGTCATTTTCTCTAAATATTTGATAAATACGAGGAATATTTTTATGTTTTATATTAAGCATTTTTTCATAGATTTTAATGCTGTTATCTTCTATGTATTTTTTAACATAAAGCTTTTTATCTTTAGTATTTTCTACAAGAAAAACACTGTTTCTGTTATTAAGTATCTGTAATGTGTTATAAGTTGGCATACAGCACCTCCTTAGAACTATCATACCACTATAATTAAAGCAAGTAAATATATTTGCAAAAAAAATGAACTTACTTAATTTAAAAGTAAGTTCTATTTTAACTATCTTTTATTAAGGAGCAAAGGCTCTCCTGCATCAAAAAGCATTTCGTCACATTTTTTTATATTTTCCTTTTTGTTTAAGCAAAATATAATTATACTATCTCTTTTTATTCTTGGATAAAGTGTATTAGTATTTCCACATCTTAAAAGCCTGTTGCTTTCATCAATATCAAGCTCAAGTCCAAAACAAAGCTGTAAAAGTGTATCTCTTGATGGCTTGCATCTTCTTCCCTCTAATAATTTATACAAATAAGATTCTGATAAACCACTTTTTTTACTTAATTCTGAAATCCTAACATTTGCTATAAGTGAATTAAGATAAGATGAAAGATTACCCATAAACTCCGGCTGAATTTCTGAAAGACAATCCTTATAATTTTTCTTTTCTTTTAACACTGTCATAAGCTCATTTGTTGATTTTTTTTGCATACTTCATATCCTTTCTATTTTTCCTTGATATATAGTATATAACATAAACTGACATTTTTTCAATATAGTAGACAAAATTTAACACTGCCAGTCCATAGTTTAATATAAAAAATATAGTATAATTTGTACATAAGATAATTTATCAAAGGAGGATAAAATGAATGGGTAATTTAAAAAATAGCCTTAATGAAGGATTTGTTAGAGGGCTTGTTGGAAAGGAGGAGGATTCATCACAGGCAAGAATACTTACTTCGCCGGAACCTTTGCCTAATGAAATGCTTACTATTAGAAAGGGCTATTGGGTTTGTTTAGGTTTGTGTGCAGTTGGAGTATTAATTCCATATGCATTACTTTTTGGTATGATGGGTTTTGTAATTGTGTATGGTGTTGATGTATCTGTTGTTGACCACAAGGTAAACAGGCTTAGACGATTTAAGTTCAAAATCAGCAGAAATGCAAATAATGAAAACTTATTAGAAACTATGCAACCTATTTTTGTTTCAAAATATAACCTAATTGTTGAAAGAAAACAGGACGGTGTAATGAGTATTGTAATTAATGGGTATATTTATGATGTACATATTGAAAATGACTGTACTTTTACTATATGGTGGAGAATGTCAGGGGGCAAGGCTATGATTTCTTTTAACAAATACAAAATTTATAGATATGTTTTATCTGCTATGGGTATAATTGCATTTGAAATCCAAAAAAATATGGGAATAAATTGATAGGAGGAATTGATATGAAAAAGGTTATAGTTACTGTAGTTTGTATAATTGCTGTTGCAATAGCGGGTTTTTTGTTAATAGGGGCTTTGGCTGATGATAGTGAAACAGACTCGGCATCCAAAGAGGAATTAATGGAAGATTTAAAAGAAGCTAAAGAAATAACTGATTTAATAAATAACGGAAATTACCCAGAAGCCTTTGTTAAACTGGAGGAGCGTTTTAAAGATGTAGACTATAGTGATTGGAACAAAAGTACTGAAAAATGTCATTCTTACAGGCTGTATTATGATAAACAGGGAATGTATGATGAAGAAATGACAGTGCTTCTTGATTACATAGCAGCGTACGGCGTTCCTGAAGAACCGTCAGAAGACGATACCGAAAATGAAAAAAATGAAAAAAATATGAAAAAATATGAATATGATTATGATATTAAATGTGTAAAAGAAATACTTGACAAAGTTTCAGAAGAAAACAAAAATAAAGCAATTAACCTATTAGGTAGCGAAATTGCTTAATAAATACAAAAAATAAGGAGGCGGTATTTTATGAAATGCCCTAATTGTAACAATGAAATTGCGGACAACACAAAATTTTGTCCAGAATGTGGAGCTAATATAACTTCTCCACAAACAACCACACCACAACAAACCCAGCCTGTGTATAATCAGACTAATTCTGTGAATAATCAGGCAAGTTTTACTCCACCTAAGAAAAAAATGTCTTTACCACTTAAAATAGTGATTGGAGTTGTTGGCTGTATTATAATTTTTGCTATTTTAGGCTCTTGCAGTGATTCTGATACTACAACTACTACCACAACTAATGTAAGCACAAATTCTGGAGAAAACACAACACCTGCAACAAGTGATACTTCTGCAAGCAGTTCATCATCTACAGATGTGACTAAGCCTATTAATATTTATAAATATCTTAGTAAAAACTATGAAGGAATGAATTTTACCATAAGTGATAAGGCTAAGGCTTTCTTAACAGAACATCCTAATTTATTTCCTGCAAAGGCTTATATTGACTGTCAAGACTACATTACTTGGAGTGTTGAATATAAGCACCTTGCAAAAAATGCCGCAAATTATGGTGACAAGCTCATTGAAATTTACGGTACTATTTCTCAAATTTGGGAACTTTCTACAGATGTAACAGGGTTAAATGATACTGTTAGTGTCATAAATATGTCTGATTATAATGGTGACCGTTTCTTTGTATTCTATTATGGCTCATTGGATATATATGAGGGTGATAATATTACTATGACAGGTTTACCTCTTGATATGGGTTCTTATACTAATACTATAGGTGGCAGTACAAATTGTGCTGTAATTGCCGGTACTTATATTCAAAAGGAAAGCTATTAATAAGATTACATAAAAGGAGATAAATTATGGATAATGTTATAATTATTATATATGTAATATTAGGTTACTGGGCTTGTGGCAAAACAATATACGCTAATAAAATAAGAATAGGCTCAGCAAGTAATCTCTTTATAACAAGACTTATTTTAGGAAGCTTACTGGGTATAATTCTTATTCCCCTTGCAATAATAAGAGTGATTTTTCATATTTAATCTTAAATTAGTGTTCTAAATCTATTTTTAGGTTTGGAACACTTTTTTATTATGTAAACTTTTTAAAAGCTTATTGTTTAAAATTTTTTTTATGATATAATTAAAATATATATTAAATTGTAAATTATTTTTAATGATAATAAGATAGTGTCTATTAGCTATGTAGATTGTATGTGAAACCAAATTTTATTTGCTTTTGTTATGGGTAAAGTTTAGGTATAAGTATAATTATTAATGGGGTGAAATAAATGAAAAATAGAATATTTAGTATAATTGTTATATTTTCAATAATTATGAGTAATTGTGTTAATTGTTATTCTTCTACATTCATAGATAATTGCATTGTAAAATATAAAGTAAGTGATAATAGTTCATATAAAGAAGATACTTTTATAAATGCAAAAAAAGATTGTTCAGAATACAAAGATAAAAGTGGCGAAAAGTTATCCTATCCATACATTAAAAGAATACTGGATTCAGATGATGAAATCAGTGAAGAAGAATATTTTATTTACGATTATAATGATATTTTTGATTATGGTTATGAAGTATATGCCTATGGTATCCCTGCAATAAAATTTGATGAGTTTATAAAAAATCCCTCTAAGGAATTTTTGGGTAATAATTATATGACAATGTATGCAAGAAATGCTAAAACTGGAGAAGAATTAATTGATATTGTTAATGATACTCCTATGAAGTATACAAAAAATAATAACAAAGCATTTCCTAATGGAACTATGATGAGAGGAGTAGATTTTTATTTTGGAGGAGCAACAATAGGTCCTTTGAATTATAATTTAATTGGCCCAAACAGGAATTTAGCAGATTTTTTAAAAAGCAAAAATATAAGTGAAAACATAGTTTATTCTTGTGTTGTGTATCCTTATGACGAGTGGGTATATGGTTTAGAGTTAGTGCCTTTAATATGGGTTAAAACCGATAAAAGTGATTATTTTGTATCAAATTATTCAAGAAAAGAAAGAGCAGACAATGAGTCTTTAAATGATTATTACAGCAATAATCTTATATATGCAATTTCAGAATTATCAGAGCCTAAATTATACACCTTGGATAATGCTATAGCTGAATTTTCTTTAAAAGAGGGAAAGCTTTTTATAGATAATAATGAAACTGATGTAGATGTTAAATTTTATAACAATACAGCTATAATTCCTTTAAGAGCTTATGCAGAAAAACTTGGATATAATGTTATATGGAATTCCAATGGTACTGTGGGACTTGTTAAAGATAACACTTATCTTAATATAGATAGTACAATAGAAAAATCCCTGTGGAATTTGTGGCTTATTGATGGAAATAATCATAGAAATTCAATTTTAAGTACAGAAAAATATAACAACAGTATATATTTTGATAATGGTATGTTTTTTGTTACAAATGAGGCTATTAAAGAAATTGGAAACTATGGTGGATATAATGTAGATATACATTCAAAATCAGATAGTGTTTATGTAAAAATAAGAAATAAATAGTTGAAATACAGGGAATTTATTACCTTGGCTGGATAATCTAACTGAGTTATAATATTAAGTTAATGGCTTATGAGAAAGGGTTGTGTGTTGTGATAAAAAGGACAATCAAGTCTATTTTGGCAATTTGTATATTGTTTTTAGTTCTTGGTGTTTTTGTATTTGGTTTAATTATTTAGCATATTTCTGAAAGTGAAAAAGTAATTGTAGCTTTAGCTGAAGCCAGTAATAACATAAATATTTTGGATAATTATGTAGATTTGGAAGCTGAAGTAATGATTAAATATGATGGCAAAACCTTAGTGGAAGGAAAATATAAGGATGTTTCAGAAAAAAAGAATTATATTAATAAAAATAATTTAAGTATTGGAATGTAATTAACTGATTCAGGCAATTTAGTTAATTCTAATTATTTAAAATTAGAAACTTGTTATTCTTATCCTTTATATGTTCATTATAATGGTAGTATTGATGTTGACAATATTAAAGAGGATTTATATATAGGAGAATTTTCACCCGATATTGTTGTAAAAAATTATATATACAAATTTAAAATCAGCAAATTGTATTTAGAACATTGAATTTTACAATATACAAGAAAATGCGGATGATGGGATTTGAACCCACACCTTCGTTAAAAGACAGGAATCTGAATCCTGCGCGTCTGCCGTTCCGCCACATCCGCAAAGAAAATTTAGGCAAACTTGATTATACAACCAAAGTTTAAAAATGTCAATAAAAAAGGCTCTTACTTCCAGGACATACGCATGAATATTTTTACTTCACCAATTTTTATTCTGTCATTTTTTT
>JBJFFW010000057.1:0-6587 GCA_051892075.1 Lachnospirales bacterium | reverse complement strand
TATCTGCTGTTATATTATAATCTTCAATTATATCATTTAACATATCTTCAATATAAATAAGCTCATTATCGGAAGTATCAACACTCATTAATCTGTAACCCTCGATTACCCTGTCAATTCTTAAAAGAGCATTGTCAATAACCTCCATATTTTTATATACCTCCTTTGGCAAATATGTCCTTATATAATCAAGATTAATTTTAATAATAGCTACAGGATTTTTAACCTCATGGGCAAGGACTGCTGCTAGTTCGTTGTCCCAATTATTATTCATATTTATTTCTCCTTATGGCAGTATTAAAGTATCTCCAACTACTATTGTGCTGTCATTAAGCTTGTTAAGCTCTTTAATTTTATTTATATTGGCAGGTGAGCCATAAATATTTTTACAAATTTTAATTAAGGTATCTCCCTCTTTTACAACATATTTTTTTACTTGAGCTTCTGTAGTTTGTATTTGAGTTGTAGTT
The DNA here is from genome assembly GCA_051892075.1 of Lachnospirales bacterium. GTDB lineage: Bacteria > Bacillota > Clostridia > Lachnospirales > CAG-274 > HGM11788. Next base: position 6,117 of record JBJFFW010000057.1, on the reverse strand, counting down.
GGAGCTTGGGTAGTAGGTATTGTTGTAGTTTCAGTTAATTGCTGGCTTGCAAAAACAGCCTGACTTTCTTTTATACCTGCCTCCAAAAAATATAATTTTTCTTCAAGCTCACTTAATCTCTCATCATTTTGCACAAGTCCCGCACCCATAACAAAGCACACCATAAGCATTACAAATGATACTCCACCAAGTAAATTTATCATTTTTCTGCTGTCAGAATTAATAATAAGTCTGTTTTTGTATTTGCTTTTTTTATTTGATGCCACAGCCCTTGCCTTAGCTCCTGCATCACTTATTATATTTTCTTCTTCTTTTTTAGGCTTTTTTATTTTATTTTCAAGCATATATTCGTGCATACCTTCATTTTTTTCATAATAAATAATATAACCTTTAATCTGATTAAACATCATATTTTCATTATTCCATAAATAAAAGCTGTTTATATTTTCACTAGGGTCTGTAATAAATAAAATATCTAAACCTCTATACATATTTTCTTTTTGAAAAGAACAAATACCCTCACTTATATAATCCTCAAAGCCGGGCTGAACATAAACCCAACCAATTACACTTAAATCATTAAAATATAAAGACATCTGTTTTTTTATGTACTGCCAGCTTTTTTCAGTTAAATTTAACATACCGTTTTTTCTAATGGTATATCGACCTTGAACTGCTCCACTTACAAATATTACCTGTTCATTTTCAATAGTCAGTTTTTTACCTATTAATATTGCAATTTTTTCTTTGCTGACATCACTTGATGAATACTGCTCAATGTAAGTTTTAACATAATCCTCCATATAAATTCTTATACTGTTGTCGGATATAGTACCTATTTGCTTAACATTTACCGGCAGTTTAATTTCTTCATTTGTCATAACAAGCTAACTTCCTTTCATAAATTAATATTTTATACCAAGATAATAACAAATGGATTTTAATTAAAATGTCAAAGTGTGTAGTCTGCAATAATTTTTAATAAACAAATTCCCCCATTTTGTTTTATACATAATTAAAATATTTATTGTCTAAATTATATTTAAGGAGTGATTAAATGATTAATAAAAAATATATTTATAATAATGATATAAAATCCTTTGCAGATACTTTTTCTTTAATGATTAATAAAAACAGAGAAAGAGAAAATGTATTTATTTGTATTGGCACAGATAAGGCTACAGGTGACTGTCTTGGACCTTTAACAGGTTCAATACTTGAAAATCTTAATATTAAAAATATTTACGGCACCCTAAAAGAGCCTGTTCATGCACTAAATCTTGAAATGACAGTAGAAAATATTTACAAAAATCATATAAATCCATTTGTAATTGCCATAGATGCTTCTCTTGGAAAATATAAAAATATTGGTGCAATTAATATTTGGGAGGGTTCATTATTCCCCGGAAGCGGTATTTCAAAAAAATTAATTGATGTTGGAGATTTGTCCGTAACAGGAATTGTAAACAGCTATAGCCTAAACGGATTTACACAACTTCAAAATTCCCGTCTTAGTATAGTAATGGATATGGCTTATATTATAGGTAAAGGAATTGGCAAAGTATTAAATAAGTATTAAGATTGAAAATATTTGATTTGTAAGACTTGACCATTTTTTAAAAAAATGATACCATATAATAAAAATCTAAATTAGAAGGGAATAAAAATTATGAAAAAATTATTATCTTTAACAGGCTTATCAGCCTTAGTAGTAGCTGTATCTCTTACAGGATGCGGTTTTAATGGTAATTCTTCCAAAAATACTGCAACAAATTCTGAAAGCAGTACAAATTCTACAAAATTTCAGGTTACAGAACTTCCTCAGATTGACGGAGTTAAAAGTGGTGATACTATAGCTACTATTAAAACTAATATGGGTGATATTAAAGTGTGGTTTTTCCCTGAATATGCACCTAAAGCAGTTGAAAACTTTACAACTCATGCTAAAGAGGGTTATTATAACAACCTTATTTTCCACAGAGTTATTAATGATTTTATGATTCAAGGCGGTGACCCTGAGGGAACAGGTACAGGTGGTGAAAGTATCTGGGGCGCTGATTTTGAAAACGAAACAACTCCTAATTTGAGAAGTTTCAGAGGTGCATTATGTATGGCTAATGCAGGTGCAGATACTAACGGAAGTCAGTTCTATATTGTTCAGGCTAAGGATGTTTCATCTATTAAGTCACAGATTGAGTCAAGCTATGACCAAGTTATTGACGAGGACGGCAATAAAATGTCAGACCTTTATCCTGAAAATGTTTTAGAGGCTTATGAAAAACTTGGAGGTTATCCATCTCTTGATTTTGGCTATACAATTTTTGGTCAGGTTTATGACGGTATGGATATTGTAGATAAAATTGCAGCCGTACAAACAGATGAAAATGATAAGCCTGTTGACAGCGTTGTTATTACAGGTATAGAAGTTGGTACTTACTAATATGAATTTACTATCAGTTGAAAATATTTCAAAATCTTATGGTGAAAAAATAATATTTGATAATATTACCTTTGGCATTGACACCGGTGATAAAATTGGTGTAATCGGTGTAAATGGCACAGGTAAATCTACACTTCTTAAAATTGTGGCAGGTGTAGATGAGGCTGACAGTGGAAAAATTGTTACAATGAAGGGTCTGAGGGTTAGTTATCTTCCCCAGACCCCTTATTTTAATGAAAATGAAACTGTTATAGATTATGTTCACAGAATTTGCGGTGAAATGACTTCTGCAGAGGAAAGCGAGGCTAAATCAGCTTTAACAAAGCTTGGTATTTTTGATTATTATAAAAATGTGGCTGAACTTTCGGGAGGGCAAAAAAAGAGAGTTGCCATTGCAGCCTGTATGTCTGCCCCTGTAGATTTACTTATTTTAGATGAGCCTACTAACCACCTTGATAGTAACACTATTTTGTGGCTTGAGCAGAATTTTAAGAAAAGTGCAAAAGCGATTTTGCTTGTTACTCACGACAGATATTTTCTTGACAGAGTTGCAAATAAAACTTTTGAGCTTGATAAGGGAAAAATTTATGTTTATGAGGGAAATTACACAAAATTTCTTGAGCAAAAAGCATTAAGAGAAGAACTTGAAACTGCTGCCGAAAGAAAAAGACAGAATTTTTTAAGAACAGAGCTTGAATGGGTTAGACGAGGAGCAAAGGCAAGAACTACAAAACAAAAGGCTAGACTTGAAAGATTTGAAGAAATTTCAAATATTAAAGCTCCCGAAAAAAAGAAAAATATTGAAATTGCAGCCTTAAATACTCGTCTTGGCAGAAAGACTATTGAAATTAACAATGTATCTAAAAGCTATGATGAGAAAATAATTGATGATTTTAGCTATATTGTTTTAAAAAATGACAGAATAGGTATAATTGGTGAAAACGGCTGTGGAAAAACAACATTGATTAAGATTATGACAGGTGAAATAAAGCCTGATAGTGGCTTTGTTGAAATTGGTGAAACTGTTAAAATAGGTGTTTTCTCACAGGAATATGACAAAATGGACCCTAATATGAGAGTAATTGACTATGTTAAAGAAGTTGGTGAATACATAATTACTTCTACAGGCAGAATTTCTGCCTCTCAATTACTTGAAAGATTTTTATTTGACGGTGAAATTCAATATTCTCCTATTTCAAAATTAAGTGGCGGTGAAAAAAGAAGATTATATTTACTTAGAGTTCTTATGGCATCTCCAAATATTTTGTTTTTAGATGAGCCTACTAATGACCTTGATATTGAAACTTTAGCTATTTTAGAGGACTATCTTGATAATTTTAAGGGTGCTGTTATAAGTGTATCTCACGACAGATATTTCCTTGACAGAGTGTGTGATAGAATATTTGCCTTTGAAGAAAAGGGCAAAATAAAGCAATATGAAGGTGGCTTTACAGATTATTATTTAGCTAAAAAAGAAAGTGAAAAGCCTGAAACAGTTAAAGAAGAAAAGGTTAAAAAGACTTGGGATAAAGGAAAACAAAAACTTAAATTTAGCTTTAATGAACAAAAAGAATATGAAACTATTGATGATGATATAGCTAAACTTGAAGAAAAAATAAGCGAAATTGAAAAAGCTATGGCTGAAAATTCTTCAATCTATTCAAAGCTTCAAGAACTTTCAGAAGAAAAAGAAAAAACAGAAGCTCTTTTAGCTGAAAAAATGGATAGATGGATTTATCTTAATGAGCTTGCTGAAAAAATTAATAATCAATAAAAACGAGGGTCATAGCGACCCTCATTTTTATTCCACAAAGGAATATTCTCCCATAAAAAGTATTTCTTTACTCTCATTATCCCTTATAAAAAAGGTAAAAGGCTTATCAGCTATAAAATCATATATTTTTTCAGATTCATCCATAGCCATACTGCCTGTAAGTGTAATTGTTACAGCAGCAGCCTCTGTTCCCTTTTCATTTACATCAATATAAGTTTTGTGAAGAACTTTTGAAATATATGTATTTATATCAACATTTTTAAACATTTTATTTAATTTATTTTCATTTGTATCAAAAACAGAGGTCATACCCATATTTATAAGCTTATCTGTAATATTATCACTATATTCAAACTTAAACTTTGGTATTTTTACATTTACTTTTTCTAATGTCATTTTATCAATGTAATTTTCAAAATTTTTATCTCCCAAGCCTATATACATTGAAATACTACTACCTACATAAGGCATTGAAATAAGCTTAATATTTTCATCTTCATAAAAATCAAATTCTTCTGTTATTTTCATAAATTCTGTTTCTACATTATTTCCATTCTTATCTGTAAATATATCAGACTTAGTATCATCTTCATCAAATTGACATCTCCAAGTTCCTTTAAAATAAACAGCATTTGTAATACAAGATAGAAATTCTGAACTGGATAAAATAGAATTTATTTTATTATTAGTGTTATCTGCACACCAATTATTTATTGTACTAACTGCATTATCATTTGTTACTTTTTTAGCTGTGCCTATAAAATAATTTTCAATAATTTTTTTAAAACTGTCGCTAAAATCTCCACCATTAAAATTACTTTCGTTAAACCATATACCATTAGCAATTCTAAATTCAGGAGATATTTCATTATCAGAATTAATACCCTCCAAATATTCTTTTACTTCATTATTAAAACTATCAATATTACCAATTTCAAGAGTATTGCAAATTTCCTTTTTTGTTTCTTCATCAGCTCCATTTGCTACCATTGCCATAGCATATTTTATGCTAATTGGTGAAAACATATAGTTTTTATCTTTAGGCATAAGTTTATTTAATTTGTAGTCGAAACTTTCAGGAAATGTAACTTCTTCAGGTTCATCTAAACTTGGTGGGTCAATTTCAATAGTATTTATATCTATTGATTTTGAGTATGTATCCCAATTTATATTTATTCCAAAAGTGTCCATAACTTTCTTTAAAGGAACATACATTTTATTTTCTATAATTTTTATATCCTTATCATTTGAATTAAAATATATTCTATCTTCATTATATAATATTGAACAGGTCTTTGTTATATTATCCCATTCTACTTTACAGTCTATTTCTTCAAATACATTTCTTATAGGCACATAGGATATAGAATCTATAACTTGAGCCGGTGTTGAAATAGTTTTTCCGTCTACTCTTATTTCGGCATCATAAGCATACACATTTGTAAACATTGTAAGTACAGCAATAAATATACTTAAAAATTTTTTCATTTTACCCCTCCTATTTAAAAAGGACTCCCACAAGGGAAGTCCTAAAATTTTTAAGCTAAAATACCTTTAATATATTCAGCAATAGCATCGTCCTTGCAATTAGCAAAGAATAATTCGCTAAACTTTTCACCTGCAACAGCACCCTTTAAAAGGTCTTGGTCAATATTCTTTAAAATAGTGAGCATATCAGTATGAGTTACCTTTTTAACTTCATCAAGAATTTTCTTATTTCTCTGTTCAGGAACAACTCTTTCCTTTGGATAACCCTGTCCACTTTCACCAGAGAATAACTGTTCAAAAGTATACTCTAAATTAAGTTCGGCACCCCAGCCAAAGCCCTTAGCAAATGGGAAAGCTGCACAGTTACCATCGTTAATCTGAGCAAACATATAACCATCAGATGGGTCTACAATAT
>JBJFFW010000056.1:0-1531 GCA_051892075.1 Lachnospirales bacterium | reverse complement strand
AATATAGCTCCTGTCAAGCCTAAAACAGCAATTTTTTTAATATCCATATTATCACCTACAAATTAAAAAGTGTCTGAACTGTATCAAATAAGTTGCTTATGTATCTTACAACCCAAAAAAGCACTACCACAAGTCCTGCAAGGGTTGTAAGCATAGCTTGTTCTTCTCTGCCTGCCCTTGTTAAAAGCTGATTTAAAACGGCAACAAGTATTCCAACAGCGGCAATTTTAAAAACAATGTCAATATCCATTTAAAACTCTCCTTAAAAAAATCAGAATAATATTATAACTACAAATATTGCAAGAGATAAGGTTACATTTTTGCAAATTCTGTTATTTTTAGAAAAATTTGTTTCTAAATCCTTTATTTTATCCTCTAATCTTTCTATAAAACTTTCAAGCTCCCTTTTTTGATATGTATAATCAGGAGAACTAAAAACCATACTTATATTTTTAATATCATTAATATCGTCTTTTTTTAAAAAAAGCATATCCCTGTATTTTAAAAAGGCAAAACTCCAAGCAAGACTTGCCGAATTATTATTATCAAGTCCTTTTATTATTTCATTATATATAGGCTTTAGCCTTCCATCTAAAAGTAAAATACTGTTGTAAAAAGTATTTCTGTTATGTAAAAGCTCCGATATTAACATATTTATATCATATCTTAGTGCCTTAATATTTTTCAGTCTTTCTCTTTCTTTATAAGAAAAACTCATACCTATAATATAAATTCCAAATATTACTAAAAATCCTCCTAAAAATTTTGCTGCCATATTATATCAGCTCCTTTGTAAATTTTATCTATTTTTCCTACTTTTCCTAAAATTACAACATAGTCAAAAATATTATAAGCCTGTCCAAGTCTATTTTTTACTTCTGAAATATTTTTGGCGTGAATTGTGGCAATAATATTTACACCACAGTTTGAAATTTTTTCACAGGCTTTTATATCCTCATTTCCACCAATTTCATCAACCGCAATAACATCAGGTGCCATACTCCTTAAAAGCATTAACATTCCCCTGTCCTTACTGCAATATTTTATAACATCACTCCTTTTTCCAAGGTCAAAAACTTCTCCACATATTTCACCCCTTTCATCTACTACTCCAATGTTTAGACCTGAATTTGATTTAATTCTTATTAAATCCCTTAACATTGTTGTTTTACCAAAGGCAGGCGGTGATGAAATTAAAATATTTCCACCTGTTAAATCAGCTATAATTTTGCTGCAATTTTCATAAGCACGGGCTATTCTAATATTTAAAGATGTAATATCTCTAATATTGCTATTATCAATTACTGTGCCGCAAATTCCAACTCTGCACCCACTACCTATTGTTATAAAGCCTCTTTTAATGCTTTCAATATATGCAAAAGGTGAAAAATGGCACATTCTTGAAAATGTTTCTGAAATATCTTCCTTTGTTGGCAAATAATCTATTTTTATTTCCCTTTTATTTTTGAAAATATATATTGGCAAACCAAGTCTTATTCTTATTTCAGATACATTTTTAAAGTCGATATTT
>JBJFFW010000055.1:0-1532 GCA_051892075.1 Lachnospirales bacterium | reverse complement strand
AATTTCATTTTTAAGAGGTGAGTAATAATAATCTGAATCCTTATTATGTCCCCAAAAAGCAACGGTTTTTGACTTCAGAAGATTATATCCAAGCTTTGAAAGATAATGACATACACAAGCTCTTTCTCTGTATATAGACGCCTTATCAAGCATTACAGTAAGTGCTTTCCCACTGCTTCCCCCTGTAAAAGTCTTATAATATTTTAATTTAGGCTCTGTTGAATACAACTGTTCACCCAAATTCACCGCCTCATTTTTTTCAAGAATAGGCAATACTTCTATATCAGAAAAATCCTTCATTTTTTCCGGATTAAAACCATACTTGTCAAAAAGTCGTTTATAATAAGGTACAAATTTATAAGCATATACAAGAGTTTCTTTAAGCCTTGAAAACTGATACACCTTTTTTTCTGCCTCTGTCATTTTTTCAAACTTATCCAATTCATTAAAGGTTTTAGTAAACTCTTTATTTTTAACCATAAGTCTTATAAACACAGGAGAAAAAGCATATTTTATTCCCTTTGGTATTTTTTCATATAAATTTTTCAAGCTGTTTGTGCTCATCATTTACCACCTTAACAAATTTCTATAACTGTTTCCGCTTTTAAACAATCATTTTTTATACTAAGTCCTAAGCAATTTTCAATTATTCCATAGCAAGGAGAATATTTTTTATTTACAATTTCTGCCTTACCATCAAATTTTACACTTCCTTTTACATTATCGGAGTGAAAATAAGCCACTTTACCCTTAATTTCAACTTTTATATTAGGTCCAAATATAAAGTTAATATATTTATCCCCCATTTTATCGAATTCGTCGGTTATTTTAAGGATATTATTTTTATTAAATTCAAAAGTACGCCTATGTATACAAGGCTCATATCCATTGTGACAAGCCTTCAACTCTACCTTATTATCACTTTCATAAAAATCCAAAAGCCTACATTCCGCCTTTTTGCCCCATAAAAAAGCACCAAGCATTTCAGATTGATTAGTGTCGTTTATACATACAGTATTATGATTTTCAGTTTTTCTAAAATAATTTCTGCTGTCTAAATCACAATGATAAATATATGTGCCAATATCTGCAAATACATTTTCTCCCTTAACAAACATCTGAAAACTTAAAGCATCACTATGACCATGAGCAGCAATACTTCCAAATCCAAGTTCAGCGTGGTCAATGCCTATAATAACACTTCTATCCTTACTTCTTAAAATACTGTAACCGCCTTCTTTATAACAACAGCAGTCTTTTGGTTTATACAAAATATTGTTATTTGCTTTTTCTGTTTCTTCCTTATTAAATAGCCATTTTAAGGTTTCATTATTATCAAATTCACAATATTTTTTATTCATAACACAGCCTAAAAGTTCCAGCACATATTTGTAATGGTTTATATTTCCACCCTGTAAATCAAGAATTTTACCCTCATCATTGTCACCAAATTCAATAATCTCTCCATAATCTCCAATACAATCAGCCATATATCTGCACATTTTATCAAGCATAATTTCCCAGACTTCAGG
>JBJFFW010000054.1:2243-6603 GCA_051892075.1 Lachnospirales bacterium | reverse complement strand
TCCTTGTGTGATTTATTATAGTGTATCTTTCTATAAAAAATAATTGGTTTATGTTCAAAGTGAAATTATGACCTAGAAAATTAAGTAAACCAAACAGTTAAATATAAATATTCATATTAAAATTGCAAACCCTAGCAAATAAAGAAAACCTAACAATTAAATAGAAACATTCATATAACCACAAGGATTAACCAAAGGTTAATCCCCTCTTAAAGTTTTTGCCTAGCTTTTTTCAAAAAGCTAGTAGGGGTGTCGGGGACAAAGTCACCGACAAATCACAAATTGTACAAAATTTTAATCAAATTTTAGTTGATTTATGGTGAAAATACCGTTATACTTATAATTAGGTAGAAATATTTAAGGAGGTTTTTTAAGTGAAAAGAAAATTATTATGTCTGGCATTGGCAATGGCTATGACATTTGGAAGTTTTGGTGGTTTCTCTGTTTTTGCTGATGAAAATACTACAGAAACAGCTACAGAAGCACCTGCTGAAATTTCTGTTACTGATGTAGTTGTAGATTACAAACCTTTAAAGGTTAACTATGCCAAAGATGACCTTTTTAGAACAGAGGGGTTGGAAGTCAGTGCAAAATATTCAGATGGTACGGAGAAAACTTTAAAATCATCTGAGTATACCATTTCTATTGAGGGAAAAGAATATGCTGACGGCGACAGATTAAAGGGTACAGGCAGAAAAAATGTAGATATTACAACTAAAAAAGCTAAAGGTGTTACTAACACTAAAAAAACAAGTTTTCCTATTGAAATAAGCACAAGTGCTATGGAGTCTGTTAGTGTTGTTACTATGCCTGAAAAAACTACTTATTACTTAAATGATGAGTTTGATGATAAGGGTATGGAAGTAGGCTACAGCTTTAATACTAAACAGGGTAAGGCTATAAGCGGTATTTTAAAGAAAAATGAATACAGAGTTTCAGGCTTTGAAAGTGGAACTACAGGAGAAAAAGTTGTTACAGTTTCATCTGTTGCAAATCCACAGGCTAAAACTACTATTAATGTAACTGTTAAGGAAAGACAGGTTACCGGTATTGTTTTAAGTAAATATCCTAGAACTACATATAAAGTTGGTGAAGAATTTGACGGAAGTGATATGAAAGTTGCCATAGGCTATGATAATGGCGATTTGGAAGATTGTGAATATAGTGTGGATACTTCTGTCTTTGACAGCTCTGTTGCAGGTACAACTATGGTTAAAATTGTGGTTTCAGGCTATAAGGATTTAGAACTTCCTATAACTATAGTTGAAGAAATGGACAACAAATGGAGAACTTCTATTTTTGGTCAGACAAGTAATCATGATGATACATCAAAGGCATCTGTTACAGCTGATGAGTATGGTACTGTAAATGGTAAAATCAATGTTAAGGCTTGGGAAGGCTCTGGCAAGGTTACAAATGACCATGACGGTATGACTTATTATTATACTGCTCTTGATGCTAACAGTAATTTTAAGCTTTGTGCTGATGTTACTGTAAATAAATATCTTGAACATGATAATGACGATACTAAGAGAAACGGACAGGAAGCCTTTGGTATTATGGTTAGAGATGCCGTTCCTTTTAAGGATTCTCAAGGTAATATTATTATTAATCAGGCTGATGCCGTTAAAGACAGTGACGGTACTCCTACTCCTGTTTTAGACGGTAAGCTTTTTGCTTCTAATATGGCTCTTTTTGGCGGCTACAGCGGCAGAGGTTGGCCTGATGAAAGCAGAGCTAATTATGAGGCTGAAACTAAGCTTAACAGAATTAATCTTCTTGTTAGAGAAGGTGTAACTGAAATTGACGGTGGCGGTAGTAGAGTTGGTCCTTTTGCCTGCAGTTCTGATTTTCCTAAAGAGGGAAATAAGTATCAGCTTACTATGGAGAGATTTAATGGCGGTCTTTATGTAAAATGCTATAATTATCAGACTGAGGAAACTATGGATAAGTATTATTATGACGATAGTTTCTTATTTACTCAAAATAGTGATAATTATTATGTTGGTTTCTTTGGTGCAAGATGGGCTGATATTGATGTTGAAAATGTAAGTTTCTATGAAACAAATAAGGCTACTGACCAAAGCCTTCAGTCTGATGAGGGTACAGCTATTACTCCTAAGATTAGCTGGAGAGATAAGACTTATTCAACAAGTTTAGATTATAATTTTGGTGTTAATGTTGGTGCTACAAACGGCAGAATTACTATTAAAATGAATGATAATGTTGTTGTTAATGATGCCTATATTAAGGGTACTGACCCATTTAGTGCAAGACTTAACCCTAATAGTGTAAATAAGCTCTATATTTATTACACTCCTTCTGAAACTTTAAATCTTTCAAGTTACAAGCCTATTGTAGTTAAAAAAGATATTGTTCACAGAGATGAGTCAAGTCTTTCAACTATTTATGCCTCACCTGACGGCAGTTTAAAGGGTACAGGCTCTTATGATAAGCCTTATGATATTGATACTGCCATTGGTATTTTAAAGCCTGGTCAGACTTTAGTATTAAAAGAGGGTACTTATATAAGAAAAACTCCTATTGAAATTGTACTTGGTGATGACGGCAGAGCTGATGCCTATAAGATAGTTAAGGCTGAAGAGGGCAAAAAGGTAGTTATTGACGGTAATAAGGAAAGTGCTATTATTTCTCACACAGGAAGTTACTGGAAGTTTGAAGGAATAGAGTTTGCTAATTCCGGTGATAACTTAAAGGCTTTCCATTTAGGTGGTTCTTATAATATTCTTGAAAATTGTGTATTCCACGATAACGGTGATTTAGGCTTACAGATTTCAAGAGTAAGCGGTCAGCAGAAACCTGAACAGTATCCTGCTTACAACCTTGTTAAAAATTGTGAATCATACAACAACTGCGACCCTTCTATGATTAATGCTGACGGTTTTGGTGCTAAACTTACTGTTGGCGAGGGTAACAAGTTTGTTGATTGTAAATCTCATCATAATGTTGATGACGGTTGGGATTTATATACTAAGGTTAATTCAGGTGCTATTGGTGTTGTAACTTTAGAGAATTGCCAGGCTTATAAAAATGGTTATAAGTTAAATGAGGACGGCAGCGAAACTCTTTATGGTGCTGGTGGTAATAACGGATTTAAAATGGGTGGCGAAAATGTAGCAGTACAGCATATTCTTATTAATTGTTCTGCTTATGGTAATGCAAGTAATGGTGTTACTACTAATTCAAACCCTGCTTTAAAGCTTGTTGATGTTAAATCTTATAACAATGGTGCGTCTAATATTGTTCTTTTTAGCGATAAGCCTGAGGAGTTTAATTATGATATTACAGGTCTTATTACCTTTGGTGGTGGAAAGGCTGATATTATTGGTTCTGTAAACTTTGAGGCTGATTTTGAAAATGCTGCTGAAAATCCTCTTATAAGTGAGAGTAATTATTGGACAGGTGAAGATGGCAAGTCTGTAAATTCAAAGGGCGAAGAAGCTACTATGGATATGATAAATAAATAATTAAAAAAGTGTTATTTATAAAGGGGCAAATTTTATTATTTGCTCCTTTAATATTTTAAAAATTATAAATGGATTTCAAATTAATTGCCTTTTTAGGAATTTTTTTATTGCAAATAAATTGTGGCTATGATGGTATACTTTATAAAAGTTGAAAATTTGGTTAAAAATTAAAAATTTACAAATTATTAACAATTTAGCCTGTTATTTGTTGCAGTTTTGTTGCTATGGGAGGTGTAAAATATATATTTGATATAGCTTTAGAAATATTTAAAAATATTTCCAGCAAAAAATATAGGTGAGGTGTTTTAGAGCTTAGGTATAGTTTTATTAAAATTTCACTTATTCCAGATAAAAGAAAGAGTGAACTTAAAGAATTTTATAACAAACATAAAATTTAACTAAACTAAATACTATTAATAAAGTTATTTTTATGAAGATTGTATATATTTGTTAAAAAAATAACTATGAATATTTGAAAATTGTTATATTTTTCACAAAATTTATTTAACTGTATTGAAAACATTGGAAAAGAATAAATAAAGTGCTATAATAATATATAAGAAAACGAGGATTAAATAATAGGCACATTATTTTACAGGTAAATTTTTTGCTTATATTTGTTTATTCTTATAGAAAGTGAGGGTTTTATATGAAATTTAAAAATTTAATTTGTATTTTGTTATCGGTTTTAATTGCTTTAACAAGTGTGAACAGTGTTTATCTTTGCGCTGAAGAAAATGAAGTTTTGGCAGAAGATAGTGCAGATGTATTTGAAGAAACTGATGAAATATCAGAAGTTGAAAGTGAAATTGAAAGTGAAATTGAAACAGAAATTGAAACTGAAACTGAAGTTGAAACTGAAACAGAAACAG
>JBJFFW010000054.1:0-2143 GCA_051892075.1 Lachnospirales bacterium | reverse complement strand
GAAATTGAAACAGAAATTGAAACTGAAACTGAAGTTGAAACTGAAACAGAAACAGAAACAGAGGTGGAAACAGAAGTTGTTTCTGAAGAAGAAAGCACAGATTTAACTGAAATTACAACAAATGCCGAAACTTCACAAGAAGAATTGGAAACTACAACAGAGGAAGTTTTGGAAATTACAACAGTTACCTTTAATGAATCTGAACAGGAAAGTGTTACTGAGGAAGTTTTGGAAACTACAACTGAGGAGATTATTGAGGATACTCTTATTACTTATGAAAATAGTATTTCCCTTGCAAGTGCTGAAATAAATGAAACTTATCCTAAATATAACGGAGATGGTGAAACTGTTATAATTGGTACTCCTGTTTTAGATACTGATGCTACAGAGGTTTCAGGCTATACTGCTTTTAATTGTACTGAAATAGACCCACCAGATGACACAACTTATATTACTATATCTGTAGATACAGGTTATTTTACAGTTCCGGGAGAAATTCATACTGGGGAAACTGACGATGACGGACTTACCTTTAAATATGGTATTTATGGTGATAAGCTTATAACAACTCATGTATCAGATACTAAGTATACAAGTATTACTTTTGGAATTAATGATTTTAATTTGGCAACAGCCTCTCTTGATAAAATTATTTTTTATAAAGAAGATGATAAAGATATTAATGTTAAAATAAATTGTACAAATATCACTTTAAAAGATAAAGATATTTATATGGGTCATATTTACAGACTTGTAGATAACAGTAGCGATATACATTTTTTTGATGCAGTTGTAAAAGCCCACGAAACTGAAGGATATGGTGAAAACGGTTATCTTGTAAATGTTACTTCTAAAAACGAAAATACAATGTTGCTTAATTTAATTAAAAAAGATAAATCTATTGAAATTGGTGCTTCTGGAAGTGATAATAACTACAATAGAGCTTGGATTGGCGGTACAGCTTATACGCAAGGTGCAATATCTAAAGGAGAAAGTGTAGGTGCCAGCAACAGAATAACTTATGAATATCTTAAAAATACTTATTCCTATGAAAATTATCCTACAGGAAATGATTATTTAGTTAGTAATACTCAAAGGTCAAAAGAAGATGTATATACTGGTTATACCCTTATGCACGAACCAGGCAAAGGCAGTGATTTTTACTGGGTAGATGGTCCTGAAGCCGGTATGACACTTCCGGATAATAAAGACGGTGATTTGGATAACAGCTCAAAATATGATGATGCTTATTTAGACAACTGGAATCCATGGCATCAAAGCGAGCCAAATGCAGGTGTGTTTGCTTGGATAGGTTATCAGGGTCCATATTGGGATGATTTTAATCCGTCAAGTTATAATACGGGGCAACATCCTACTATGTATATAGTTGAGTTTGGCGGTATGAGTAATGAAAGTGAGCTTGCCCTTAGTGAGTCTGAAAATAAAATAACTATTGGTGATATTACGGTTTCTTATGACTCTGACGGTGGCTCTGAAAATCCTGAAACTCAAATAACTTCTTCAGGTTCTTCCATAACACTTCCAAGTGCCGGAACAAAATTAGGTTTTGCCTTTGATGGCTGGTACGATGGAGATACTAAGGTGGGTATGGCAGAAGATAGTTTTAAACCTTCATTAAGTGTTAAACTTAAAGCAAAGTGGGTATCACTTATAGCCTTTAAGGCAGAAACAGATTCGGGATATTATTTCACTGAAAGAGATGATGATTTGGATATAGAGGGTAATAAGAAATATGGTGCTGTATCCTTTAGCTTTGGTGCTACTCAAAATACAGGGGTAACAGACTCTTTGGAAGATATTATTACAAACAATAATATAAAGGCTTTTGGAATTTATATTTATAATGATAATAAGGATATTGCAAAGATACAGTCTACAAATACAGAGGAGGTTTTAAATAATAGTGATAAAGCTAATTGGTTTTTTGCAATAGTTGATACTATTCCGACTACAAGTTTTAATGACATTATTTATGCTATGCCATATATTATTTTTAATGATGACAGCATTATGGAGTATTCAGCAGGATTAATATCTAAAAGTGTAAATGGCGATAATTGGGTAATATATGATTGGAATGATTAATTTGGTTTGATAGGGGGAGATTGATATGAAAAGGGCT